>JBHYFA010000059.1:0-17959 GCA_051859825.1 Schleiferiaceae bacterium | reverse complement strand
ATTAACCCCTAAGCATCGTCCATGTCCGTGTTGCAAGAAAGGCACAATGCACACCGTACTTGTCTTTGATGTTCGCGGGCCACCTCCAACCTACATGCGATTGCTTAAATAAGACCCCATCACAAAAAAGTGACAGGCACTACTTTTTTTGCTGCCGAAGAGCCTGTCCCGTCATAAAACGGGATGCCGTTCAACATCGCTTTCATCGTTGGCTCTTCGAGCCCGACGAAAGCTTAGCTGTTGGGGGTAGGCTTTTATTTAATCTCATTTATCAAGTCGTTAATTATCTGCTGTTTATACTCCAGTCCAATTTTTGAATCATCTAAAGGTACAATTACTAAATCAGCCCATGAATTAGGCTCTGATTTTTCTGTAAACGGAGATTCTTCTATTATAAACCAAGAATCTTTCCCATCCCAAATCAGTCTTAAAGCATATAGTGTCTCAACATTTTTCCAGATAGTATATCTTGAACCAAATGATTCAGGATGATTTTCACTCTTGGTCTTTTGAAAATTGTCAGACTGTAGCTTATGGGTCAGCTCATTTTCAATCGCCTCATATGTTTCGCTTATAAAATCTAATTTGTCCATTGCCATCTATCTGGATTTGGTAATTCCACAACATTATCATCTATATCAATCCAACCACCATAATTATTGTAAAACAAGAAATTATGATTTTCAGTCTCAATCTTTATACCTGCATATTTTTCTCGCTTAATTACAAAATTTTTACCGTTAATTTCAAATTGATGAAATTCAGCGATTTTTAAATCTGTAATCTTCTCATTAAGAAAACAATTAAGTTCGTCATCTTTTCTTAGGTCATTAAGAATCTGTTGGTTAAACTCTAACCCAAATTCATTTTCAATATCTGAGTCCGACATCACTTTAATATCACAGGAAATCCCATCGTTTATAATTGAAAGAACAAGATAATTGTCCAAATCAGACAAAGTAAGAACAATTGCATTCGGACTATAAAATTCATAATCAGTCTGCGAATCAAGTCTTTGAATCTTTTTAATCCTTTTATCAATAATATGTTTCAATGTTTGCATGACGTTCTTTTAAGCTTACCCCCAACGGCCTTAATAAACGCAGGGCGGCTTCGTCCGTGGTTTTGTAAAGAAACGAAAGGTTTCTCTGTCCACCGTAAATGCTTAACCGGAGCGGGATTAAAGCCGCCTTGAGTTTATTTTTTGTTGGCAAATGTTTTTATTTCTCTGTTCGACAAAATTTGTAGCGATAGTAAACTTGCTTATAGTCTACGTCTATCGAGTCAGGAATTTCTTGTAAATATAGTTCTGTCAAGTCAAGGGATTTCTCACAATTTCCCAAGATTCCATTTATTCCTCCTAAGTTCCATAGGGCATCAAGGTCTTGATATTGGTTCCAACCTTTGTCAAAACTTGAAGCTGAAATTTTCAGATCGGTCAAATCCTTCCATTTTAAATATCTAATGTAGTACACCCACCCATGGTCGTAGAGATATTCTTTTTGTCCATTAGTAATTTTGAGGTTTTGCAGTGAGTCTACCAGTTGTTGGTTTCTTACGATGACAGAAGAGTCAGGTATTCCACAAGACAGGTTGTATCGATCCTTGTATTCAATATAATCGACTTGTGAATACGCAGATAAGGTCACGGTCAAAAGTAAAATTAGGGTTGTAGTCGTTTGTTTCATTTTTAAATATTTACCAACTCGCTTATATGCGCACCTTTTTTACACAATATATCCCTATCGGGTATGTATTGTGCACTTTTGTATGCACTTTATTGCGACAAATATAATGCGAAAATGCGGACGTTTTTTGATCTTTACAAATCATCAAACGGTCTGCGTATCTTTTCCATTTTCAATGAAGGACACAAACTCTGATGAGGGCGGATTGGCATACTCACAAAACCGCTCATTACTTCAGCAAATCTTCCTGATAACGGAGGAGTTTCTTTTTGAGTAAAAAATATCTGCGTGAAAGGAGGTAGGAGTAATTGTTTATGACGCTGTATAGGGTGTTAAGGTTTTCGTCATTGTACTTTTCGCCTTGGAAATAAAAGAGATTTTCGCTGAGGTATTGTTCGAAGTTTGACTTTATGTCTTTGGTGATTTCGGATTCATATAAGCTGTTGTTGAGAACTTCCTTGATTTCTTCTTTGAGCTCATCTTCAAGAGGTCTGATCTCTCGGAAATTTGCAATAATTTGATCAAATGGAGTAACGACGTGGGTGAATTGCAGTTTGTCAATTATCTTGAGATACACCTCGTTTTTCTTATCTATTTCACTATCAAAATCAAAATACTCGCGGTACAAATCTTCAAGCACTGCCGGTGCATTATTCCGTGCTTCTATCTGCCTAAAGTACTGAAATATGTTAATGTCGTTTTTCAATATTTGGTCTTTTAGCTCATCAAGCTCTTTTGATAGTTTGGTGTGTAAATCTCCGCTGTCTTGGAAGCGATACCTCTGCCCGTCGTAATCGTAGGTTTTAACCTGAAGGTTTTTCGTTATGATCTGAGAAATGGTGTCAAGATCGTTTTGTAGCGAAAGTGCAGTATATACAAGTTCGATTTTTTCGGCGGAAAACAACCGGGAAATGCTGAGTTCTTCCCCGGGTTCGCCCACACTATTAATTTCAAAAATGGCTGGATTTTTATTGTCGTAATAGCCGTTGTAGATTTTGGGAAAAGTGTTTTCTTCAAATTGATTTTCAAACTCCTTAGCAAAATCTGCCTGCGAAATAAACGAGCACGTACCTTGATAATCTATGTTTTCAAAAATCATCCTAGTGAGCTGTTTTTGTGTTTGTTCAATATTGGAAAAGAGATCATTGGCCAAATGATCGTTCAGTGCGTCTGCACTTAGTCCGGTAGCTTTTAGTTTCTCAATTCGGTCTTCATTACTCGGGTGTGATGCCCACTGGTCTTTGATTTCCAACTTTGATTTATTAAACTTTCTTTGCTCGTTTTCCGAAACTTGCGGTAGGTCGTTTTCTATTGGGATATTGTTTTCCTTAGCTAAAAAATTCATGATAAACTTTTGGTTACTGTAAATATTTTCAGCTTGTACATTCTCGTCAATTTTCCCGGAGTAATAGTTGAAAACGGAGTTGAGGGAGTGATTCGCTAAGCCGGTGCGCAACAGTGAATTTTGCAAGGGTTCATAGCCCGTAATATTTGCCGCAATTTCGTCGGCATGGAATTCCATTTCTCTCGAAAGGGCCATATAGCTTTTGTTTAAAATGTTGTACATAACTTTGAGTATGTACTTTATTCCGTCGGTTATTTTTAGGGCGATGATGACGAAAATTTGGAAGAAACCGCTTGATTCTGCCCATGAGGCAGCCATTTTGTTGTAACCATCATTTTCATAAAGCAAGTTGAAAATGATCTGATTTAGGTTGTAAACATAACTTCCAACCTTCATGCTTTTTTGTGAGAAATGACCAAATTCGTGGCCGAGAATTGCCTTGAGTTCAGATTGGGATATGGCGTTTACTAAGCCCATTCCAATAATGAGATTTTTCCTTACCGGGAAAAACATGCTCCAAAAGTTTGAATCGAAAAAAACAGAGGCGTTAACATCGGATGATAGATATACTTTTTTGGGAAAGCTTGTGCCTACCGCCTTAACAATTTCTTCAATGAGTTTGAAAAGTTGAGGCTCGTCTTTCCTTTTGATTTCTACCAAACCCGAGCGATCTGTTTTTCGGCTGGTAAACATGAATTTTAAAAGAAAAATCAACACCAGCACCCCTAGACTAACCAGCCCTAATCCAAGAAATAAAAAAAGTGCTCTTGGTGCATTCAATACTATATAAAGAGCAATAACTACACATAAAGCGGTAAGTCCTACCGCTAAAGCAATCATTAATAAGTAGGTTAGGAAGAACAGGAATATAGCGGCTATCGCTTTTGCTGCTTGCGATTTGAATTCTTGAGAGGTTTTTATCTGCATTTGTCGTGGAGTGGGAGATTGGTTTTATCGTTGTAAAATATATTTTCTCGTTTTTTACTGACCAACTTTGAAAGCACGAATGTATGAATTGTTTTCAATATAAACGCGTTTTTTGCTTCTACTGGTTTAGCAGCACGATCTCCCGCTTGTATAAGTTGCTTATTCACAAAATATAGGACATTGATCGCTGTAAATTCAACCAAGAAAAATTTATGTAAATTATTCATTGAATTGGAGTATATTTGCACCCCTTTTTGAGGGAAGTAATTTTTGTTCATTTTAATAATCAGATGTTATGACTAACACCTATGAGGCTGTTTTCATTTTGCATCCCGTCTTGTCTGATGATCAGGTAAGGGAAACAGTCGAAAAGTTCGAGGGCATCCTAAAAGCTAAAGGAGGATCCTTGAATCACCGTGAGAATTGGGGTTTGAAAAAACTCGCTTACCCTATTCAGAAGAAAAAGAGCGGGTTTTACACTCTATTGGAATTCAACGCTCCCGGAGAACTTATCTCTGAGTTTGAATTACAACTTCGCCGTGATGAGCGCGTAATGCGTTACCTCACCGTTAAGCTCGACAAGCACGCAATGGAATTTGCCGAGCAGCGTCGTCAGAAAATGAAAACCACCGCTTAATCTTAAACCGCTATGAGTACAGAATTGGATAACGTAGCCGGCAAGACTAATCAGTCTGAGATTCGCTACCTTCAACCCCTAAGCATTGATACTGGTAATAAAGATAAATTTTGCCGCTTCAAGCGTTACGGTATCAAACATATCGACTACAAGAACGCCGACTTTTTGTTACGCTTCTTAAACGAGCAAGGCAAATTGTTGCCACGCCGTATCACCGGAACATCATTGAAATACCAGCGCAAATTGGCGGTTGCGGTTAAGCGCGCCCGTCACTTGGCATTATTGCCTTACGTAGCTGATAACCTTAAATAATTAACACGATGGAGATCATTCTAAAAGCCGACGTGGAATACGTAGGATTTAAAGACGAGATCGTTACCGTGAAAAACGGCTACGCACGTAATTACCTAATTCCACAGGGATTGGCCGAATTGGCTAGCCCCTCAGCTAAAAAAGTATTGGCTGAAAACCTTAAGCAAAAAGCTCACAAAGAGCAAAAAGCCATCGATGACGCCAAGAAAGTAATGGAAGGTTTGAAAGGATTCGAACTTAAAATTGCTTCTAAAGTTGGTGCCGGCAACAAACTCTTCGGTTCTATCAACAACCAAGATATTGCTGCTAAACTCGCTGAAAATGGCTTTCAAGTTGAGAAAAAATATATCCAAATTCCTGGTAACTCTATCAAGGCATTGGGTAGCTATACAGCCAAAATTCGCCTCCACCGCGAAGTGAGTTTTGATTTTGACTTCGACGTGGTTGCTGAAAAATAGTAAATCACCACTTGATTTTTTGAAACAGTCGGATGCGTGCATTCGGCTGTTTTTTTGTTTTATTTATCTGCCTTCATCTGCTAGCGCCGCTGTGATTTTCGACTTATCCTTCATATCTTTGGCCGCTTATCGCGTATTGCGAAACCAAACTATTGTTGAATTATACCCCAAGACATTATGGATTTACTAAAGGGAAAAGTGGTACTGGTTACCGGTGCAAGTAAGGGAATTGGAAAAAGTATTGCCGAAGCCTGCTGCCAGCAAGGAGCAGATGTGGCATTTACTTTTTTGTCAAATGTGGAAAAAGGAAAAGCGCTCGAAGAAGAACTCGCCGCCAACGGAAATAAAGTGCGCGGCTATCGTTCAGACGCCTCCGACTTTGATCAGGCGCATAAACTTATTGACGACGTGATGGCGGAGTTTGGCAGAATTGATGTTTTGATTAATAACGCCGGAATAACCCGCGATAACCTGCTTCTGCGTCTTAACGAAGACGACTTTAACGCGGTTATTAAAACCAATCTCAATTCCGCTTTCAATCTTACCAAAGCAGTTGTAAAACCCATGATGAAACAACGTGCCGGTAGCATCATCAATATCAGCTCGGTAGTAGGGGTGAAGGGAAATGCCGGACAAGCCAATTACGCCGCTTCAAAAGCCGGTATGATTGGTCTTACGAAGTCGGTAGCCCTCGAACTTGGCTCACGTAACGTGCGCTGTAATGCCATTGCTCCGGGATTCATTGAAACAGAAATGACCGCCGTGTTGGACGAGAAGGTTGTACAAGGATGGCGCGATGGAATTCCACTAAAACGAGGTGGCGACCCAATCGACGTGGCGAATGCCTGCGTTTTTCTGGGTTCAGACATGTCGGCATACATCACCGGCCAAGTGCTGAATGTGTGTGGTGGAATGCTCACCTAGTAACGAACAACGCTCCTTCGGGGGCGTTTTTTTGATTTGTTTGCATGAATATCTTATCCGTCGTTTTTCAGTATAACTACCTCTGGCTCATAGCAGGACTCGTCTTGGCCTTGTTGCTCAGTCTTTTGGTGTATGCTAAACCTTCGGCCTATTTTTCTGCTGCTCAACGCTGGCTTTTGGGGAGTCTGCGCTTCTTGGGGTTGAGTATGCTGGTAATTTTGCTCATGCGACCCATGCTCAAGAAAAGCATTTCTGAGGTGGAAATGCCCGTGGTGGTGGTGGCCTTTGACCATTCTTCCTCTATGCTCATTCATGAAGAGGAGGAAAAACTTCAACAATCTTGGACAGAATGGCGTGCCCGCATGACGGAAAAGTTCAGCGATACATTTCTTCTGGATTGGATTGCCTTTGACCGTGGTGTGCAGCCCGCAGATTCCCATCATTTCACGGGAAAACAAACCAATCTTTCCGCGCCTATGGATTACGCTACCAAGCGATATTCTCAAGAGCGACTAAAATCGATTGTGCTGCTCACCGATGGCTGGCATAATTCAGGAATTGATCCGTGGCAATTTGCCGATCGTATTTCTGCACCCATTATGGCGGTGCTTTACGGTGATACCGTACGAAAAATGGATGCCGCTATTGAGCGCGTTGTTCATAATCCAGTGGTATTTGCCGGAAATGTACTGGAAGTTGAGACCGAAATTTCTTTTGAAGCCTTAAACGGAAAATCAGCCTCGGTGTATTTGGAAGTTGATGGCAGAAGAATGGATTCCAAACAGTTGAGCGTTCGTAGTGATAGGGATGTACAGCGAATAAAAATGCAGGTGTCCACGGAGGGATTGAATGGCTTGGTGAAAATGCGGGTGGTTGTTGACAAAGTAGGTGAGGAGCAGTATTTGAAAAACAACGCTTTGGATTTTGTGGTGGAGGTGATTGACAGTCGTCGCCGAATTTGGCTTATGGCCGCGAAGCCCCATCCTGATTTGGGTGCCATTCGCAATGCTTTGGAAGCGGGAGGACAAAATGAGGTGGAGATTCATCTCGGGAAATCTCTGCCTAGTGGGGAACTACCCAACGTAGTGGTTATTCACGATATGGCTATCGATCAGCAGCTTCAGGCGGCATTGCAGAATACGCCGACTTGGCACATTTTGGGAGCTGAAAGTACCTTGTCGCAAATTAGTTTGGGACAAAGACGCTCCAAGAGTGAAAGAGCGCAGCCGGATTTTAATACCAACTTCGGACGCTTTAGCATTCCCGATTGGTGGATGACCAATGCTGCAAAACTGCCGCCATTGGAATCCTATTACCCGAGACTTTCTGCGGGAAAATCGGCTATTCTTGCTAAAACTATCGTGGAAGGGGTACGCACCGAACGACCGCTATTCTTCACTTGGGAAAATAAAGGTGTTCCCATGGCCGCGCTCAACGGTACCGGTTTGTGGACCTGGCGGATGCACGCTTACCGCGAGAGTGGATCGCACGAGGTGTTTAATGATTTTATGCAACAAATTTTCCGCTATTTGGGAAGTGTACAGCAAAATCAACGTTTATACGTCAATTATCCCAAACGAGTAAAGGAGACCCAAACGATGCGCATGGAAGCCAAGCTTTTTGACGCAACCTTTAGTACGAGTATTGCGGGTGAATTGAAAATCAAGTTGTTTCGCGATAAGGAAAAATTGTATGAATTGGATTTTCTGCCTGGCACAGACGATTATTCTTTAAGCATCAACGATTTGCAGCCGGGAACCTATTCCTTTGAATTGAATGCCAGCTTGGCGGATGAGAGGTTTAGTAGCAAAGGCGGATTTGTAGTGGAGGAATTTCAATTGGAACAGCAGAAGAACGAGGCTAATTTGTTAGGAATGAAAGAGCTAACCGGATCTTCACCCGATGGATTGCTCGTTTTTCCCAACGATATTTCGACCTTGGAAACAGCGCTCGCAAATTTAGATTCTCCAAAAATTCTAAGGGAACGCTTAAAAATGCGTCCGCTCATCGACTTTTTGTGGCTTATGTTGTTAGTAGTCTTGATATTTGCCACCGAATGGTTCATCCGCCGACGGATGGGATCGTATTAACGTAAATTGTAATAACATGTCTAGAAAGAGTTCATTTTTGCTGATTGTATCAGCAGTGTCGTTTTTGGTAGTAGTGATTTTGTGGAACAACATTACTACGGTAATAAAGTCTGGTGAAAAAGGCGTAGTGTTTAGGCCTTTTGGCGGAGGTTTGGATAAAGAGAAACAGCTTGGGCAAGGTTTTCATCTCATAGCGCCGTGGAACGACGTTTTTCGCTATGATGTAAAGGTACAAGAGTCAACCACGATTATGGAAGTTCTGTCTAAGAATGGTTTGACTATCCGTTTGGAGATTTCCTATTGGTATCGCGCCGATGAAAATCGCATTGGCTTTTTGCACGATGAGATTGGTTTAAATTACCACGATAAGATTATTGCTCCTGCAATGCGATCAGCTACAAGAGAGATAATAGGTAAGTATCTGCCAGAGGAACTGTACTCGAGTAAAAGAGAAATTATCGAGGATGAAATTCTCAATAGAGCCAGACGTACCATGGAAGGAAAATATGTTACGCTCGATGATGTACTCATTCGTGATGTATCTTTACCTAAATCATTGCAAGATGCGATTGAGAAAAAACTCAAGCAAGAGCAAGCTGCTTTGGAATACGAATTCCGTTTAGAGCAGGCTGAAAAAGAAGCTGAGCGTCAGCGTATTGAAGCTGAGGGTAAAGCGGCAGCCAATAACATTGTGAGTAAATCACTTACCGATCAGATTTTGCGAGAGAAAGGAATTATTGCCACAATGAAGTTGGCAGAGTCTCCGAACTCTAAAGTGGTGGTTGTGGGATCTGGTAAGGATGGGCTTCCGTTAATTCTAGGAAATAATTAATGAGTGTATAGAAAGTCCGGTTGCTTCTTTATGCTTCGTGTCTTTCTGTAGAGATAGCCAATAAAAAGAAGAAAAACTGCTGTGCGGATATTCCTTACAGCAGTTTTTTTATATCATTAGCACATCTGCATGTAGAAAGTTGCTTGCGATAGTTAAAAATCAAGAGTCCCGACTACTTGTCTGGATGACATAGTTTTAACTGAGCATAACGAAGCATAACGAAGCTCTCGGACTTTATAGACAGACACTACTTAGTGATTTGGACTTTCTTGCTTATGACTTTACTTCCTGAATATATTCTCAGAATATACGTTCCATTCGCTAGACTTTCATGCAGGTCAATTCGTTGTAGATTACTATGTTTTGCTTTAGCAGAAAGTACTCTTCTTCCTTGAAGATCGAATAGTTCAGCCCGGTCAATTTCAATATTTTCTACTACAATATACGTTCTTGCCGGATTAGGGTATAACCTTAGTTTCTCGGTGTCATTGAAATATAGTTGACTCATTGGGGCAGACACATTAATACTACTTTGCTCATTTGTTTCGCAATTATGGGCAACCAAGCGTAGGTGAATTTGATACACTCCGGTATCGGCTAAAGTGAAAGTCCAATCAGCGAAAATAAGGGTGTCTAATATGCCGCCCTGAGGAAGCAATATTTGGTATTGAGTTGAGTCAACTGCAATGTGCGGTAATATTATGCTATTGCCTTGTATGGCAGTTGAAGGAAGATTTATAAGTACATTTTGAGGAATAGCTACGGCATTTACCCATACAGAGTCAATGCTGCTGCAATTACCTTCTACTATTTGTAGCGTGTACCATCCGGAGGTTTTAACCCATAATGTGTCTGACTGAGCCGTGCCGTTCCAAATATACTGGTCGGCATTAACGCCACTAAACAATGCAAGCGAATCACCTTCGCAAATTTCAATGCTGTCTCCTAAAGTGAATGATAAATTTTGGTTACCATAAAACCCAAAAAGACTATCATTTCCGGGGTCACGATCGAAGGCATCTTCAATCCATACGCTTAGTAGGCCGACAGCACTGATGTTTACATTGTCTATTTTTAGTACTGTATCGGCGTTCACATCCAATTCAATAGGGAAGTATCGATGATGCACTTGACCATTACCAATTTGGTAGGCCAGTTGTATGGGAAACACCGGAAAATCACTAAAATTGGTAACACTAAGCATAATACTATCTGTTGCAGGCAAGGTGCAAATTGAATCATTATAGACGATATTCGAAATGCCGATGTCTCTGCGTCCTCCAACGACTTCAATATCGTCAATGCCCCACCAGAATCTAGGGCCGGCTCCGTCAGCTACAAAGATGAAGCGAATTCGGGTATTACTTAAATTCCCCATATTGGGTAAATCTACACTTCGGTGTGTTGTGATTGGAATATTTGGCCCGGTATAACTTGCTGTTCGCACGGAATTGTTTAATGCGCCTGCACTCTCATATATGGTGTTCCAGGTTGTTCCATCCCAACCTTGAATGATGGTTCGTAGCGTCCCATCTTGATTGGGTAAGAAACCTTCTCTCCAGCGTAGGGCAATTTCGCTATAATTTGTGGTGCTAAAGTCTCCGGTAGAAAGAATGGCACTGTCTGGTCCAACATTGTTATAAAGTTGAGCATCATACACCGCAAAAGGAGGGTTAAATAATGCGTTTAACCCATTGCTTCTTGGATTGTCAAAACGCCAAAGCGAATTTGAATCTACTCCCGAGATGTTGCTCCAGCCATTCGCCGGTGCGACACTATCGGTAAAGTTACAGAAATCCTCCCGAAAAATGATGTCGTATGAAATAGCGGGGATTCTACGAAATAGCAAACCACTATTTCCTCCTATCAGCATACCTTGAGCATCTTCACCCAAAACACGTAGAGCTGTGTTAAACGGCAGGCCTGCATTTACCCATGTAGAACCAGTGTCGCTAGAGATGATAAGTGTGCCTGTATTACCAGCTGCATAAACGATTCCGGCTGCATCAACATATACTGCATTTAGAAAGGCCGTGGTTCCGGTTATTGTTGTGGCCCAACTACTGCCTCCATTTACTGTTTTAAATACATTGCCATTCTGTGCAGCTATAAATCCAATTTGGTCATCAATAAAACTTATTGAAGTAAGCGTTCCTGCTAACACAGGATCATTTACCAGATTCCAAGTAACTCCATTGTCTATGGATCGGTAAACATTTCCCATTACCCCGCAAGTAATGATGGTAGAATCACTCAAAACAACAGCATCAAATGGTGAAGAGGCTAGACTAGTGGTCATAGTGGTCCAAGTTAGCCCAAAATCATCTGATTTGATAATGAGATTTCCGCTCGATCCGCCTCCACCAGCAATAAAACTGGATGTGCCAAAAGCGGTGGCAAATAGGAGTCCGGAACTCACCCCGGAAACTACCGATTGCCATGTTTCTCCACCATCCGTGGTGCGAATGATTGTGCCACTCACACCCACAATTATACCCACTGTATCATTTATAAATGCAACATCCCTAAGTCCATTGGTAACGGGAACGCTAACGGAATTCCACGTACCACAATTTTCTTCTTTGCTTAAAACCGCTCCATTGTTTCCTACCACAAAGGATTTTCCTGCCATACTATTTCCAAAATTCCACAATCCTTGCGTGGTATTGGTTGTTTGATAATCAATTTGTGCAGATATATGAAATGCTGCAAGTAAAATTACACATGTCAATATTGACCTTTTCATAGAATGATAATTTGATGATAAACGATGAATTACGTTTATTTAGATTAATTAAAAATAACTCAGCAAAACTAGTGTAAACTGAATTATTGCCAAATACAATTTTGCTCGTTTTGAAATTTCCCTAGAGATAGTATGTCCTTTAGCGCTATTGATAATAGTTGCTTTTTAGCCGGCTGAAACTAATAAAAAAATTAGTGAAAAATATTTTTTTTGATTTGCAATTTTAATATATTTTTGCTAGCCTAAAAATTAATTGCATATTAATCAAAAAATTAAATGAACCTTTCTCTTCAATTGAGGTATAAGTTATTGGTTTTTATTTCAGTAGTTCTTTCGATTCCTGCTTTTGCTCAGGGAGTTTATTTGCAAGGACGGGTGATGGACGCTGATAGTCTTATGCCGTTGAATCAGGTTTTAATTTATTCATTAGATAAGAAAATACGCTACGGAGCAACCAATGCTCTTGGAGAATTTCGCATTAATGTTGCCGAGACTAGTTTGCCAGTGCGTTTTTCGAAGTTGGGATACGATGACCAAGTAGTATTGCTCAGGGCAGAACTAATGAACGTCGTCAATATGAAAATAAGGGCCTTTGATTTCGACGAAATTGAGGTTACTCAAAAGCGGGCTATTGAAAAAGGTGTAGAGACGCTGCCACAATTATCAATTGACAAGAAAGAGTTCTCCCGTCACAGCAGCGCCGGATTGGGTGAGGTGCTTTCAGAAATTGATGGTGTTTCTTTTATCTCCACGGGCTCAAATATTCAGCTCCCTGTCATTCACGGACTTTACGGAAATCGTATTCTTGTACTGAATAATGGCTTTAAGCACGGTTTCCAAAATTGGGGAAGTGATCACGCTCCGGAAATCGACGTATCTGGCGCAGAGCGAATTAAGGTAGTTAAGGGCGCGGCTGGTGTAAAGTACGGTCCGGACGCCCTGGGCGGTGCCGTTATTATTGAGAATAATGCGCTGGAATTTAATCGCAAAACTTACGGTAGTGCTACTTCAACATTTCAAACCAACGGCAGGGGATATGGCATTAATGCGTCTTTTGGTGAGGGTAGGAAAAATTTCAGTTACCATATCGGGGCCAATTTCAATCAAGTGGGTGATCGGCAAGCACCTGGTTATAATCTAACCAATACCGGTGCCCGCGAGTATGCCCTCCAAGGGGGAGTACGGTACCGCTTTAGTAAATGGGATGCCTCGGTACATTTGAGTCTGGTTGATCAAGATTTGGGTATTCTTCGTGCGGCCATTGGAAATAGTGGTCCGGCTTTGATTCGCAATATGGAAGCTGATGTTCCCACATTTATCAAACCCTTCTCCTACGATATTAATGAACCCAACCAACGTATCAATCATCAGATGATTTCCGCTTCGCTGCAACGGGAAATACCTGGTGGATTCCTTCAGCTTCGTTACGCCAAGCAATGGAATAATCGCCAAGAATTTGACGTGAGACGCAACGCCGATTTACCTATTTTGGATTTAGAATTGGAAACAGATGATGCTCAACTTGAATGGGTGCGCGACAAAAAAAACGGACGTAGTGGATCAATGGGTGTACAGTTTTTAGCTCAATCAAACCGTAACAATCCGGGTACGCTGATTACACCTTTTATCCCCAATTACGAATCATCGCGTTGGAGCTTGTTTGCATTGGAAGCCTGGGAATACGACAAACATCTTTGGGAGCTGGGACTCCGTTACGATTACGAGAACAGTGGTATTGGAGGACGGGATAGTCGTCAGCAAATTTTCCGGGATAATTTCACTTTTAGCAATTTCACCGCAGCCCTTGGACACCGCTATCAGCTAAACAAGCAAACTACCATACGCAATAATATTGGTAGCGGTTGGCGCCCTCCAAATATGGCAGAGCTCTACAGCTTTGGACAGCATGAATCTCAAACCACCTTCGGTCTGCTGCGTTACGAACCCGCCGCCGACGGGCGTATTCAAGCTTCGCGTGTAATTCCGCTCGACCAAAGTGCAGTTCAACCCGAAAACAGTCTGAAATACACCCTTGATGTAGAGTGGAGTCAAAAAAAACACCGACTCAACCTTACGAGTTACGCCAATTACATCGCCAATTTCATCTTCGCCAGACCCATTGGCGTTTTGGGTACAGCGCGCGGACCCATGCCTACTTTCATTATTGATCAGGCTAATGCGCTGTTTCTCGGTAGTGATGTGACCTATTCAATGGCAATGAAAAACAACACCACCCTCCGCGTAGGAGGAAGTTATATTTGGACGAGAAATGTAGAGCGACAAGAAACCCTCATCAATCAACCACCCATTCATCTACATCTGCAATGGCAGCAGAATTTTTTCAAAATAGCCGGACTTGAACGCATCGAATACGCCATTCGCCCTACCTATACCTTCCGCCAGTTTCAAGCGCCTAGGTACATTTCTGTTCGATCTTTGGTGGAAGGCGATGCCAGCCTTTCCATCAACGATCCCATTTTCGACTTTCAAGAAGCCCCGCCCGGTTACTTCCTACTCAACGCCTACGTACACTTTTTTAAAGGTCCTTTTGACCTAAACATTGAGGTGCGCAATATATTAAATACCCGTTACCGAAATTACCTCAATACCATGAGGTATTTTGCTGATGAAATGGGGATTAATGCTCTGATTTCTTTAACCTTTAAATTTTAGTAACATGCTTAGAATCCAAAATTTCTTATCCAAAATTCGTTCAACAATTCATCCACCTTTAAATCTAATTAAAATGAAAAAGCCCCTATTCGTAACAATGAGCCTATGCTTAGCTCTGCTGAGTGTTTCCTGTAAAAAAGACGATGTAGAAGTTCCCGAAGAAGAGAACGAAGTTGAGGAGTTTACCTATGTTGAGTTCATTTTTACAAACGTAAATAATCCGAGCGATGTTTCCAAGGGTGTTTGGGAGGATGCAGATGGTTTTGGCCCTCAAGAGCCCGTCATTTTGCAGCATCCCGTCCTCAATGCAAATACTACCTATAAGCTCACTTTTGTGTTTGAAAATCGCTTGTTGGATCCGGTTTATGATCTAATGCCAGAGATTCTGGATGAAGCTGATGAGCATCAAGTGTTCTTCGAATTTGATGAAGATTTGTTTCTTTCCCCAACGGGAACAGGCAATATTACGAATCCAAATGGTGAAGTAAATTATAACGATTATGATGAGAATGGCTTACCTGTCGGATTGGAGACACTCTGGATTACTGCTGCGCCCGTTCAAGATGCAAGTTTTCGTGCAGTATTAGGACATCAGCCGGGGGTTAAATCAGCTACTTCTACTTGGGATAGTGGCGATATTGATTGGGATATACGTTTCTCAATTAATGTGCAGTAAATAAAGATCTTAATAGTAGATTCTATTTTTTTCCCTGCATCCGAAAATAGTCAAACAAAACAGTTTCGAGGGCTCTGCGAATGTACTTATCGTCGTACGCCGACCAGGTTTGACCTTTTTGAGATGTAAGTTTGATGGCTTCACGGTTTTCAAGGTGAATGAAGAATCGGGTGGCTAGTTCGTGATAATACTCCCTATCGGATTCTTTCAAAATCATCGTGGTGCCATCCGCAAATTCAAGCGAGGCGTTCAGCCACGTGCTATCAATTTCGGGAAAGATATAGACCTCTTCAGCCTGAACATTTTCCAGAATAATAAAGGCTACGGGCGTTTCTACGTTTCGTAGCTTTTTTATTTTGTGTCTGCGAAAGCCCCGATACGTATCGGTTATGTAATAATAGCTCCGCATATTGTGAAAGTAAAGCTTGGCCGATTGGGTATAAGAAAAATCGGTTGTGTAGAGGTCTTGCTCTGGAACTTTCGGACTCAAGGCAACCGTCAAAGTAATCCATCCTAAGAAAAATAGCAACATCCACCGTACGGGAGGATGTATTTTTTTCCAAGTTTGAATGATTGATTTCATAGATAATAAACAAGGTATTACCGCAATGGTTTTTTAATTGTCTTTATGGGATAAATAATTTGGAATGACCTATTTTTGCAACCCAATTGCAACAAGGTGGAGTGCTTTAGGGTTAATAGAATAAATAGGAATTTGTGTCGAGTTTGAGATTATTGGTAATCATTGTTTTATTTAGCTACACGCAATTTGCTTTTTCGCATGAAGGAGACACCTATCGGGTGTACGGTACCATTTATTATGGTGGGGTTGCTTTGCAAAATGCAACTATAAGCATCGAGGAGTTGAAAATGACCAAGCGCACCGATATCAATGGTTATTTCAGTTTTGATGAGGTCCCTGACGGTGTTTACACCTTATTCGTATATCGCGGTAATACTTCCTTTTTAGAGAAAAGCATTCGTGTGCTGGGCGAGGATGTGCACGTGGATGTGGACTTAGATTTAGCCACGGTTAATATCCAAGCTCAAACGGTAGAGGCTAATCCTTTTCGCAATGGAGCAATTGAGAAGTCTTTGGGTAGTATGCTTATCCAGCGGGCACAGCTCGATCGTTATGCGGCGGAATCCTTCATGGCAGTTTTGGAAAATGAACCAGGTATTTCGATGATTAATACCGGTGTAGGGATTTCCAAGCCGGTGATTCGCGGTATGGCTTTTAATAGGGTGATGGTTAACGATAGAGGCGTAAAGCAAGAAGGTCAGCAGTGGGGCGCCGATCATGGTTTGGAGATCGACCCATTTGATGTGGAAAATGTGGAGGTGATAAAAGGCCCGGCTTCCTTA
Source organism: Schleiferiaceae bacterium (assembly GCA_051859825.1). GTDB lineage: Bacteria > Bacteroidota > Bacteroidia > Flavobacteriales > Schleiferiaceae > CSBr16-58. The sequence goes on along the minus strand of JBHYFA010000059.1, from coordinate 1,286 downwards.
ATGTATGGGTCGGATGCCATGGGCGGGGTAATCAACATCAAGCCTCCTATGGTTTTGCCTGCTGGCGAACGGAGGGGAGGAGTTAGAACGCTGTATCGCAGCAACAATGATTTGTATGCATTAAGTGGATTCGTTGAAGGTTCGGAAGGTAAATGGTTTTACCGCGCCAGAATTACGGGTATGGAGTACGGTAATTATCGAGTTCCGGCAGATGATTTCGTTTACGCGGGTTTTGTACTTCCTATTTACGATCAAATGCTAACCAACACCGCCGGGCGAGAGCGACATTTTTCTTCAACCATTGGGTATAAGTTGAATAGCGGATATTCCAGTATTACGGTGAGTCGTTTTTTTCAGGAAGTTGGACTGTTTCCGGGTGCGGTAGGTTTGCCCAGAGCTTACAATCTTCAGCATAGAGGGGAGTTTAGAAATGTTGATTTACCGAGTCAGGAGAATACACACCTAAAGGTTTTATCAAATACCAATGTGAAAGTAGGGGCTTCCAGACTCGAGCTCGACTTTGGTTATCAGCGTAATTTGCGTAGGGAGTTGAGTTTTCCCCATGCACACGGAATGAGTCCACGTCCGGAGGGTAATTTAGCTATGGAGCTTGATTTACATACATTTACCGGGAATTTCCGCTTGACTAGAGAGTACGGCTTGCGTACCAAATTGATTATCGGATCACAAAATCAAATCATGAATCACGAATATGGTGGATTTGAGTTTTTGGTGCCTTCGTATCGCAGTTTTCTCGGAGGGGTTTACGGGTTGGTGGAATATGCCGTAAGGGATAATTTGTTTTTAAACCTTGGTGTTCGTGGAGATGTTGGCTGGCACGACATCGACCAGCATCTTCAGCCAATATATAACAACTTTCAACCTACGGGGGAGTTTAGCGAGCGTAATCCTGCCACGGAGCGAACATTCGGAAACTGGAGTGCTGCCACCGGACTTTCGTGGGTGTTGAATAATGAACTCAATGTCAAACTCAATCTCGGGAGCAGTTTTCGAATACCAACGCCGGTTGAGTTGAGTATCAATGGAGTTCACCACGGGAATTTCCGCCACGAATTGGGGAATCCTGATTTGCAGAGCGAGCGTGGGTTTCAGGGAGATTTGAATATAGTTTGGCGCAAGAAAAACACCTTATTTAGTCTTACGCCTTTTGCGAGTATTTACGATAGTTACATTTATTTGGCGCCAAGTGGGCGTTTTTCCAATTTGCCGGGGTCAAGGCCGTTTTGGGAGTATCGGCAGAACGCGGCGGTATTCACGGGTATAGA
>JBHYFA010000058.1:4360-18729 GCA_051859825.1 Schleiferiaceae bacterium | reverse complement strand
GCACGTGGACACCTTAGCCATGTGTTTACACAGCTTGCCGTTTTGGGATGATATGTTCAATGCCTTTGGTGGGATCACCGCGTGCAATACACAATTATTTTTATAAAGTTGATGCAAACGGAGATATAGATTCGGTCTTAGTTAGAGATTTCAATGATTCGATTACCTATATGTTTCGCTATGCATTTGTAGAAGGGGATTTTATTTATTGGTTAGGAGTTTATGTTGTTCCTGCACCTCGCCGACTTGATTCAAAGGGTTATGCTGTGGTGAAAACAGATGAGAATATGCAGATTGTGGACAGAGTTATTGTTCCGCATCATGAGAGAGTTAATGTAATAGATTTTCATTATGAAAGTGATAATATCTATCTTTCCCTTTTGGAAGTGCAAAGTCAATATCGTTTATGGTTAAGTCAAGTTAATATTTCAAGCGGATTATCCCTTGTAAAAGATACTTTATATCCTAATACTCCGGCATTATCTGGCAGCTTAATTAAAACAGGTAATTTATTAAGAATACCAGAACATAATAGTAGTCTTTATCATACTGTAGACGCCGTAAATTATACTTATTATGGTTTAGACACCTTAGTTCCCAATTTTCAACCATTTTTTCGATTTAGAGTGGGGAATATGAGTGTTTATAAAGATACTCTTCTTCTTTCAAACTTTTCTTTTCAATGGTCTTTTATGTTACATGATTTTAATATGAATCTGATTGACACTTTTAGCCTCCATCCTATTTCTCCAGGAACATATAATCATGGACATCATAGGGGAGCAGATGTTGTGGTTGGTAAAAATTATTATTATGGAGGTTATGAGCCGGCTCCCGCTGTTTTAGATTTAAACTGGCAGGCGGATATACGAGTGTTTAAAATCCACGACTTTTCTCACGAATGGGACTGCCTAGTTACTGATGACAGCATCAATAAAATAATTACCTCCATGTTTGCCTCCGACGACGGCTCAATTATCTACCTTGTCTATAACGAATACGACCATCGCAAGGGTAATCTTGAGCGCAATGTAGTTGTTACTACTATGGATACTATGTGCAATGTATTGTCAACAAGCAAAATAAACATCGATGATTCCTTTGTGTAACTTTTCCCAAATCCTGCCACCGAGGGTCTAAATTTTGTTGGTCCTGCCAATGATTCCTACACCCTCGAATTCTTTTCTACCACAGGGCAAAAAAAGCTTTCCGTATCGCAAGTGAATAACGGCGCCTACATACCGCTATCCGGCTTTGCGTCTGGCTTGTATCTGGTAAAAGTAAAATCGGAGAAGTATCCGGGGCGGGAGAGGGTTTTGAAGGTGGTGGTGAAGTAGGTGCTTGTGAGGCTACTTAACTATTGAGTGGAGGCTAAGAATGTGAAAGCTTAATTAGGGTTACAGATACCTATCTGCTTAATATTATGCATGCATAGTAAAAATATTTTTTAAATTCTGTAAAATAAATTTGGTCAGTTCGTTTTTTTTTTGCTTTGCTGTTAACATTTTTATTCACTATTCTTCGAAACGCTTATATTTGTACAATTATGAAAACACATATTTTCTATTTTCTAATCGTTTTTTCTATTTGTGGAGCGGGTACTGCACAACCCTACTTTAACAAACAAATAGAGGAAGATACTGTAAGACAAGACATTGCTTATGGCGGAGGGTCTTTAGTTTATTTGAATAATAAATACTATGCAGTATCAAGACAAAGACAATTAGGCATGCCAGATACCTTATTCTTTTACAAGCTCAATGACATGGGCGATATAGAGGATTCTCATTCTTATGTTTTCCAAGATTCATTATTTAGTTTTAATTTTCAAAGTCTGAAGGTCATCGATGAAAACAAGTTATTGATTTATGCAAGTAAGCGAATACTTGGCAGCACAACAACCAATGTAAGTTTTGCGCATATTTTTATAGTTGATACCACAGGGGCCATTCTTAATGAACGATCATTTGTGGATACCAATCTTATTGGATCTTGGTTTAACTCTATTCAACCTACGCAAGACAGTGGTTTTTTGGCTTGTGGACTTCGTATTACCCCCACAAATACCAATGGTTTTGGGTGGATTATGAAATTAAATAAGAATCTTGAACCTGAGTGGGAAGACTTTATAAATACAAATTTTACGATAAATGCAGCTCTCGCCAATAGAGTGATTCCTCTAGACAACAACCGCTTTGCAATATCGGGTTTTTTCACGTATTGGAATTCTTCCGTTCCCATTTATAGGGTTGGCACAAGTGTGGTGCGAATCTATGATTCACAGACCGGATTAATATCCTCAAGAAATTTTGATGAAAACCAAACTCTTGGGATCAGAAGCATGCACTTTGACAGTGTAAATCAAAACATATTGCTTGTATCTCATGATTTTGACAATTCGGTATTTAATACGTTTCCTATGAAAACAAAAGTAACTTCATGGAATATAACCAATGACTCTATCAATTGGGAATCTTATACAACAGATGCTGATGGTTCATTACAAAGTTATTCGTTGACTAGTTTTACTAATAGTAATTTTTCTGCATTTGGACATTATTTATGGTCCAGTGTAGGATCATTTAGAGTATTTAATCAAGCCCTCGGTTACTTTTTAAAGGCAGACACAGCAAGTAATGTAATTAGCACTAGAATACTGCAATCTTCGCCTTGGAATTTAAATCATCATTTCTTGTTGGATTTTGTCAAACATGACAACGGTGATCATGCTTTTATTGGCCATGCTCTATTTGGAAAAACTTTTGATGATAGGTATCAACGGTCATGGTTGGTTCGCGTTGATAGTAACGGTTGCTTTGGTCCTGGAAATTGTCCCCCATCATTATCTATTGATAAACCAATGGTAAACCTTACTCATCCTCCTAAGCTATACCCCAATCCCTCTCAGAATTTTTTTTGGTTGGAATTAGATGATTTGAATGAAACAATAGAGCAAATACGTTTGCTTGATGGTAATGGTAAATTAGTCAAAGTATTACAAAACCATGATGGTCTTTCAAAGGTACGTATTTCAACAGAAGGACTTGCGAAAGGAAGTTACATTGTGATGGTGGAAACACGTTCCGGTGTGACTTGGAAGTTAAGAATGCTGAAGGTTGAGTAAGTTTCAAAAGTTTTTCCCTACCACTCCCTCTCATAATCCTCATCAAAATCCTCCGCGTCCAAGTCTTCCATTTCGTTGTTTTCAAACTCGAACAGCTTGCCCGGAGCTTCATCGGGTAGGGTGCCAATGGATAGCACTAGGCCGGTGGTGGATACGTCTTCGGCGGTTTTTACTCTTTCAATGAAAAATGTCCAGAGGGAAAGGAAGTCATAGACATATACCAGACGGTCGTTGTTGAGGAAGATGTCTTCCACGCTGCATTCACTCATGGCGCGAATGGGTGATTTCTCGTCGAACTTTTCCATGGGTATTTCCTCGCTCATTTCCCAATTGCCCTCCACATGATAAAAGGAAGCCATTTCCCCGGGATTAAGCTCAAACGCCTCCACAATGCTTTGGTGTAGGTCGAATAAACTGCTTTGTCCTTCTACCACAAGCTGACGAATTACGTCGTTCTTTTCGTCATCGAGGGTAATCATCAGAGAAAATAGGCTCATTTTGCAAAAGGGTATTTCAAGCCGCTAAGGCTGCTGAGGTTATTATCGTGATTTGCTGTTGATCCAAAGCTCTTCCATTTCAGCTAAACTCAAGTCGTAGAGGTTTTTACCGGCCTCCGCTGCCTGCTTTTCCATGGATTGAAAGCGGTGAATAAACTTTTTATTGGTGCGCTCCAGTGCGCTATCGGGGTTGATACCTGCAAGTCGTGCGTAATTGATCAAGGAAAAAAGTACATCGCCGAATTCGTCTTCTCGACTGGCTTCGCTGCCCGATACTTGTTCGTTTTCAAATTCTTGTAATTCTTCCTTGACCTTTTGCCATGCCAGCTGCGGCTCGTCCCAATCAAAGCCTACGCCTTTGGCCTTCTCTTGCATGCGAAAGGCTTTTATCATGGCGGGGAGGGAGCGCGGAACGCCGTCGAGCACGGAGCGGTTTTGCTTGTTGCCGAGCTTAATCTTTTCCCAATTGGCCTTTACCTCTTCCTCAGAATGAACCACAGTATCGCCGTAGATGTGCGGGTGGCGCTCCACCAGTTTGTCGCACACGGCATGCAGCACATCACCCATGTCAAAGGCCTTGCGTTCCGAGGCTATTTTGGCATAAAAAACCATGTGCAGGGTAATATCGCCCAGCTCTTTCTTGATTTCTTCGAGGTCTTCATCGATGATGGCATCGGCCAGCTCGAAGGTTTCTTCGATGGTGAGGTGGCGCAAACTTTCGAGGGTTTGCTTTTTATCCCAAGGACATTTTTCCCTAAGCTCCTCCATAATGGTAAGCAAACGGTCAAATGCGCTTAAGATTTCTTGGCGGGTGTTCATTCGCTATCTTGCTCAGTAGCGGCCTCTTGGCTTTCCGTATATTTTGCTCGTTCTTCTTTTTCAGCTTGAAAAAAGTCCTCCGAGATAACTTCTTTTTGCAACAAGAGGTTGTACCACTGTACCACCTTTTTCATGTCGCTGAAATACACTCTCTCGCGATCGTATTCAGGAATGATTTCACCGAAGAAGTCTTCAATCACATTCTGACTTTCTTTATGACTGGGTGCCTCCGGACCGCCCTCACGGGTAAACATTCTTTCGAAAACATCGAGTAGGGGAATTTCCTCTTCGATGCCGTAGATGGCAACATCGCCAAGAGACATCACCGGCTGACGGGAAGAGATGGAAGTGCTTTTTCCATCGATAAGTGAAGTGGCAATAACGTTGTTTTTATTGCTGGCTTTGAGTTCGAAGAGTCCGGGTTTTCCGCTTACGTGTAGGATGTCTCTGAGCTTCATAGAATAAGGTTTGTTGTGTATTAGATTTTATTTTTCTGCGTTTTGCTGCGATTCACGAAGCCATTGCTGTACTTTGAGCAAATCATCCGTGGTATCGCGGGCCAAAGTTAATAGGTCGGCGGCATCTTTTGCCAATGCATGACCGGGATATCTCACGAGAAATCGTTCCCAAATTTCCGCGGCCATTTCCTTGTCGTTCCAGCGGTTTTCATAAATGAGTCCTTGGTAAAACAGCGAATGTGGCGCCTTGGGGTCGGTGGCAAATTTAACTGATAATCGCTTAAAGTACTCCATCGCCACATCTTCTCTGTCGGGCATATTGTAGGCTACTTCGCCGGCCTTGAAGAGAAGTTCGGGTGTAAGTTCAAATTCCATGACCTTTTTATAGGCCTTGAGCAGCTCCGTACCCAACTCCACGTCGAGCACCGGATTGCTAAAAGCTTCTTTCTCCAATCGGGCCAATTCCTCTTTAGCTTCTTGCTCAGGTGAAGGTTTGCTGCTTCCGCCGGAGCATGCAGCAAAAACCATCGCTAGTGAGAGATAAATGAACGTGTTTAGGTGTTGAAACACAATATTCCTACGCATGATACTTTTCGCTTTAGAAGTTTCGAGCTTCGTTTTTTAGGGCTGTAAAATTACGCTATTTTGACAGTGTAAAATTCACCCTAAATGATAAACTATTCCAAAAGTCTTCACCAAACTAGCCTACAATTGTGGAAATCGCATTCTGTACGACACCTTTATTTTTCCCTTAGTAATTTGCCCTAAACGCGACTTGAGCATGCGCTTGCGGAGGGGGGAGAGGTGGTCGGTAAACAAAATTCCGTCGATATGGTCGTATTCGTGCTGGATGATGCGTGCGCGGAGTCCGTCGAAGGTTTCGGTGTGTTCTTGGAAGTTCTCGTCGAAATACTTGATGCTGAGCGTTTCGTTGCGATACACATCTTCGCGGATGTCGGGGATGCTCAAGCAACCTTCATTAAATGCCCATTCGTCACCTTCTTCTTGAACAATTTGGGCGTTGATAAACACCTTTTTAAAGTCCTTCAAAACCTCAAATTCTTCGTCACCTTCTTCGGCAAAGGGCGATGCGTCGATCACAAACAAGCGGATGGATTTGCCAATTTGCGGAGCAGCCAAACCCACCCCATTGGCATTGTACATGGTTTCAAACATATTGCTAATCAAGTCCGAAAGACCGGGATAATCAGCCTGAATATCTATTGCTTTCTTTTTCAATACCGGGTCGCCATACGCAACGATAGGAAGAATCATAATAAATTTTTTTGCAAAGGTATATCAAAAGAAGGCATCTTTAATTTGAGCTTGTTCATATTACCTAATTGGCTAGCCAGACATCAAATATTCCTGCAAAATAATCGCCGCACTCACCGCATCAATATTCCCCTTATTCCGCCTATCCTTTTTCTTGCTACCGGCGCGGATCATGCTTTCCAGGGCGTCTGCGGAGGTAAAGCGCTCGTCTTGCCGCTCGATTTGGACATCAGGAAATTGTTTTTGCAGTTTTTTAATGAAGCCCTGAATGTGTTCTTCGATGGGGTTGTGCGTGCCATCGTGGCGTACCACTTCACCTATAACAATGCAATCTACCGGCTCGCGCTTTTGGTATTCCGCTAGGAAGTCCATTAACTTTGCCGGCTCAACGCTTGTTAACGGACTCGCAATAATGCGCAGCGGATCGGTCTCGGCAATGCCGCAGCGCTTGGTTCCGTAATCAATGGCTAAAACTCTTCCCATCGTGCAAAAGTACATCCTGATATTTGTTATTTTCCATTTCGCTGGCGGCTTATCCGCACAAATATTGAACATGGAAAAACACCGTGTGGAACGGGATAGTGGAAATTTTTCTGCACTCAACATCAACCTTAATTTCTCGCTGTTCAACCGCAGTGCCGATGCTGATAATCCGGTGAATTTGCTGGGCTTGAATAATCGCTTTCAATTTTTTCGCAAACAAGGAAAGCACGGCTACATCTTTATTCATCAGCTCGATTATTTGAGAATCAATGAAAATCCCTGGCTTAATACAGGTTTTAATCATTTAAGGGTGCATTTTTGGAGGGCAAATGATCGGAGCATGGAAGTTTATGCCCAGCATTCGTACGATAATTTCCGAAGACTCAATCCCCGAATTGTAGGCGGAGTGAATGCAAGATTTAAAGGTATTCAAGACTCGATTTTTTCTTTGAGCTTCGGAATTGGTCCGATGTACGAGCGTGAATGGTGGCGGCATCCTACCACGGAGGAATTGGTGGAGGTGTCGTTTTTAAAACTCAATTTGTACACTTCCTTCCGTTGGAAAATTGCCGATAATATTGATATGAACGGTTTGGCGTATTACCAAGCGGGTTATGACCCCGGCATTGCTGATGTTCGACATCGGGTGTTTTTCTCCACCAATTTGCTCACACGCATAACCCGCAGGGTGAGTCTCAACACCAGTTTTGAATTTAATTACGAGGATAAGCCGATTATTCCTATTACGCCGTTTATTTTTGATATACGCAATGGTTTGGTGTTTCGTTTAGACTAAATGAGGCTGTCTATAAAGTCTGAGAGCTTCGTTATGCTCGGTTGAAAAAAAAGGTCGTCCCAACAAGAGCAAAATAGCCGACAGCATTCAAGAACACAAGTCTAAGAGAATATCAACTGTTGGGTAGTTTCCCTTTGCTCGACAAGGATGTTGAAAAGATTTTCAATTAAATTGATGCAAATCAAGCTAAATCCATCTTAGTCTCTTAGTCCCTGAGATTGGAGACAAAGATAAAGAACAGATTAAAGAAAGAATAAACTTAACGATTTTGATAGTAATTTTGACTCAAAACCATACATTGTTATTTTCCATTTTTCATGCATCGTTAATTGCCAAAAAACAAGCATATTTATTTTCCGGTAACATTTGTACCTGACTCGCGCATTTTTTCTCCATATACGCCTAGCAAAATAGCACTCAATAAGCATTATTTTTAGGAATATATTTTAACGCTCAACCTTACCTTTGCCTTCAATTTTTAATTAGTATAAATAAGGATTATGAAGCGTTTTTTCTCTTTTATTGCTTTGAGTGTTCTTTTTGTTAGCTGTCAGCCAAACACAGAAACCGCAGAACCTAAGGAGCGTGGTAAGCAAATTTTAACCACTACTTCGCTCTTACGTGACTTAGTACAGAACATCGTTGATGATTCGTATGATGTACAATCCTTAATGGGAAATGGTGTTGACCCTCACTTATATAAGCCTTCAAGAAAAGATATTCAGCGCCTGCGTGAGGCAGATGTAGTTGTGTTTAACGGACTTCACCTAGAAGGAAGAATGGACGAGATTCGTCAGCAGTTGCAAAAGACTTCCACGGTGATTACCGTAAGCGATGTTTTTCAAGAAACACGTTTGATAAACAACTCGGACTTTGAAGATGGTTATGACCCTCACTTCTGGTTTGACCTCAGTATGTGGGTGGAAGCGGCAGCGCACATTCGCAACGAATTGGAACAGCTTTATCCCGCCGATTCGGCTTTGTTTTACAACAATTTTGAAGCCTTCGCTACGGAATTGAAATTGCTGCATAGAGAAACTTTTTCCATTCTTGCAGAAATTCCCGAGGAAAGAAGAGAAATCATTACTTCTCATGATGCACTTTCTTATTTTGCCCGCGCCTACAATTTCAAGGTAAATAGTTTGCAAGGCTCTAGCACTTCGGCTGAATTTGGTGTGCGTGATGTAAAAGAAATGGTTGATCACATTATTGATAATGGTATTCCCGCCATTTTCCCTGAAAATATTACTTCAGATCAGGCTTTACGCGCACTCGTGCAAGGATGTGAAAAGCGCGGTTATTCTTTGAAAATTGCCGAAGAATTGTATTCGGATGCGCTTGGTGATGGTGAGGCGGAAACCTTTACCGGAATGTTCCGAGCTAATTTGCGTACTATCGTAGATGCTTTGAAATAGTCGAAAGACTCCCTGAAATGATTGACCCTAATTTTCAGTTTGTTCTGATAGGAATTGTGCTTCTCAGTGCTACGGCATCTCTGGTGGGGACGTATAATTTTTTTCAAAAACAAGCTTTAGTAGGGGAAACCATCGCCCACGCAATGTTGCCGGGAGTAGTGGTGGCATTCATGCTTAGTGGGGTGAAAAATCCGTGGGTGCTACTCATTGGCGCCGGCCTAAGTGGCTGGCTGTCCGTTCTTTTCATCGAATGGATTAAGCGTGAAACCCGCATTAAGGCCGATGCCGCCATGGCCATTTCTCTGACTTTTTTCTTCGGAATTGGGGTGATGCTGATGGTGCGCTTACAGCAAATGGAAGTAGGTAATCAGTCTGGGCTTGATCACTACCTATTTGGAAAAGCCGCCGCCATGACCCGGGAGGATGGCACCATGTTTCTCATTACGGGACTTACCGTTCTCGGTATTATGATGGCGCATCATCGACATATCAAATTGGTCTGCTTTAATCGTGATTACGCTATGGCGCTCGGTGTGCCAGTGAAAAAGATCGATGTTTACCTTTCTTTTATGACCATTTTGGTTATCGCCACGGGCATCAAAGCCGCCGGCATTATTCTCATGGCAGCTTTGGTAATTGCTCCCGCAGCTACAGCTAGTTTTTGGACCAATAAATACGGCGTGTTTCTCTTCATCGCCGTGGCCGTGGGCGCGGTTGGCGGAGTAAGTGGAGTTACCGCATCGTACTTTATTAGCGGAATGCCCACCGGCCCTTGGATAATTGTGTTTCTGTTTTTCTTTAGTTTACTTTCCATGCTTTTTGCGCCTAGAAAGGGCTATATTCCTCGACTACTCAGAAGGGCTGAAGCTCGTAAAAAAATTCGCGTTGAAAATCTCCTGAAAAATATTTATTACGAATTTTACCGTGAACCCAATCGCAGTAGAGTTCTACGATTTAATACTTGGACACCACAAGAACGGGAACTTCTTCCCATTTTGGTGCGTGAGAATTTGGTAGAACGTGCAGGGCCCGAGCAGGGAACCTTGTCGCACAAAGGCTATTTGGAAGGCAAGCGTATCTACCGCCTTCATTGTTTGTGGGAGATTTATTTATGGAGGAAAATGAATATTAGTGCCGAAAGCACCCATAGTGATGCGGAATACATCGAGCATATTATTACCCCCGAGGTGGAAAAAATGATTATGGATGATTTGGGGTACTGTGAACGTTTTGAGCCACTTGCAGAAATCCATGAGTATTTAAGCACGCAGGAAAATCAAGCTCATGTCTGACGCACTCATCATTATTTTAGTGGGTTTCCTCGTGGCCGTAAATGCTGGCTTAGCCGGTTCGTTTATGGTTTTGAGGAAACTATCCATGATTGGTGACGCTATTTCTCACGCCGTTTTGCCCGGGATTGTAATTGCTTATATGATTGCCGGACAAAGAGAGAATTTCTTTTTTCTTGCCGGAGCGGCTATCATGGGGGTGTTGGTTACGCTGATGATTGAATGGTTCAACAAAAAAGGACGCCTACCCGCTGATGCTTCCATTGGCTTGTCGTTTACCTTTCTCTTCGCCGTGGGAATTATTTTGATAAGCGGATACACCGATTCTATTGATATTGATCCTGACTGTGTGCTTTTTGGAGAAATTGCCTTGGTTCCTTTTCATACCTATACGGTTTTCGGGATGGAAATAGGAACCAAAGCCCTCTGGGATAATCTTTTTATTTTTGTGCTAACGGTGATTTTTATTGCGGCAATCTATCGCCCATTGGCCATTACCAGTTTTAATGAGGAGTTTGGACAAAGTATTGGAATCCGTACCCCGAGTATCCGACTCATGCTTATGGTGATGGTGAGTTTGACCACGGTATTTGCTTTTGAAAGCGTAGGAGCTATTTTGGTAGTGGCATTTCTCGTAATACCGCCGGCCACCGCCCTGCTTATTTCACGAAGACTGCACCACATGCTTTTCCTAACGGTTTTGCTTGCGCTGCTTAGTTCAGTTGGAGGCTTCTTTTTGGCCGAGCTCATTGAAGGAAGTATTGCCGGCGCGATGAGTGTTGTTGCGGGATTGTTATTTATCGGGGTAGTTATAGGTAAGAAATTCGTTAAACGCTCCCGCAAAATAATCTCCCCTCACCAGAGTTTATGATTTCGTAGCTTTTCTAGTTTGGAAGGTGCGTAATGCGCGATTGTCCCAATTGCACAAACAAAAAAAGACGGGAATTACCCCGTCTCTTTCGTGTCAAACAAAAAAACATTTTACATGTGGATGACTTCTCCGTAAGCTGCGGCTGCGGCTTCCATAACGGCTTCGCTCATTGTTGGGTGAGGGTGAACCGCTTTAATCATTTCCATGCCCGTAGTTTCTAGTTTTCTAGCTACCACTGCTTCGGCAATCATCTCGGTAACGTTAGCACCAATCATGTGCGCCCCTAAAAGCTCACCATATTTGGCATCGAAAATTAGTTTAACGAAACCGTCTTTGTGGCCGGCTGCACTGGCTTTTCCACTTGCTGAAAAAGGAAATTTACCAACTTTAATTTCGTATCCGGCATCCTTAGCCGCTTTTTCGGTATATCCTACCGAGGCAACTTCGGGTGAACAGTACGTACAACCAGGAATATTGTTGTAATCAAGGGCTTGCGGGTGGTGTCCGGCAATATTTTCCACACAAATGATTCCCTCCGCAGAGGCCACGTGTGCTAGGGCTTGACCGGGAGTACAATCACCAATGGCGTAGTAGCCTTCCACGTTTGTACGGTAGAAATCATCCACTACAATTTTGCCTTTCTCTGTTTTAATGCCCACGTCTTCCAAGCCAATATTTTCGATATTAGCTACCACACCGGCAGCTGAAAGAACGATGTCACAGTCGATGGTTTCGGTTCCTTTCTTGGTTTTTACCGTAACCTTACATCCAGATCCTGAGGTGTCTACACCAGTTACTTCCGAGCTGGTCATGATGGATATTCCCGCTTTTTTGAAGCTGCGTTCGAGCTGCTTGCTCACTTCTTCATCTTCTACAGGAACAATGCGATCCATGTATTCCACGATGATAACCTCGGTGCCCATGGCGTTGTAGAAATAGGAAAATTCTACCCCGATGGCTCCGCTGCCAACTACAACCATTTTCTTGGGCTGCTTATCGAGCACCATCGCTTGACGATAACCAATAATCTTTTTACCATCTTGCTTCATGGAAGGCAAATCACGACTGCGTGCCCCAGTAGCAATGATAATGTGCTTGGCGCTGTATTCCTTGGTTTCACCTTTCTCGTTGGTAACGGCAACTTTTTTACCTTTAAGAACCTTTCCGGTTCCGGAGATAACGTCAATTTTATTCTTTTTCATTAAAAATTGAACTCCGCCACTCATTCCGTTGGCCACATCGCGTGAACGCTTAACCACGGCGCCAAAATCGTGCTTGGCATCAGAAACACTGATACCGTAATCTTTAGCGTGTTGGATATATTCAAAAACGTTGGCTGATTTGAGGAGAGCTTTGGTAGGGATACAGCCCCAGTTGAGACATACACCACCTAAACTTTCTTTTTCCACAATTGCGGTTTTGAGTCCGAGCTGAGATGCCCGAATAGCGGCCACATATCCACCCGGACCAGAGCCTACAATAATCACATCGTAATTCATTTGTTCTTCTTTTTTTGTTATGCTTGCGCGCGTTTCTAAAAATGAAATGGCTTATGCTTTTCTACAAATAGATGCTGCGAAAATACAATATGCAAACAGATTTTTTGGCTAAATTTTGTGGGGCCGTGACAGGAAGATGTTAACCACCTTCTTTATGCGGATAAGACGTCTCTACGGATTCTTAAATGTTCGGCAAAAACTATTGATACGCTGTACATCATGCGATGGGAATAATCATCCTGATGAAAAAACGGAACTTCAACAATCACCAAATCGCCACTATCGAGTTTGCATAACACATCAACGACCACCATCTTATTCTCATTTGCCATTTGAAGTCCCTCAATATTATTTTTCTAATCACTCCTTTTTGCTCTTTGGGCTTAATAAAATAAACCTTAACTTTGCCACTTTATGAGCAACATTTCATTTGCTCACAAAAACACACGAATGAAAGAATATTTGTTTACTATGAAATGTCCATGTAGTAGCCTTCGCAAACACCCATGAAAATGGACTAGGACATTCCATATGGCAACTGAAGAAACAATTAATTTACATATGAATAAAAAAACTGCACTCGGAATCAAAGTAGGTTTGGTTATCCTCAACGCATTTTTATTGTACATCCTTTTTGAATCCATCAATAAGCCCATCCGTTACGAACGGATTCGTGCCGACCGCCACGAGGTGGTAAAGCGTACGTTGGAGCAAATCCGCGAACTTCAGGTTACCTATCGCGCTGAAACCGGAGAGTTTGCCAATTCATTCGATGAGCTTTTTCTCTTCGCCGATACGGGATACGTGAAAATTGAAGAACGCAAGGACTCTTCCTTCTACTACTTTGATGAAGTGTATCAAACAGATATGTTGAAAGATACGGTTGTTGTTAGAGTAATCGATCAGGTGCCGGTAAAGCAGCATTTATTTGGTGCCGACTTTGATCTAGAACGTTTGCGCTACATCCCTTTTACCAGCAGAACCAAAGAGTTTACCATGGCTAGTAGCAATATCTATCGTCAAGAATCGCGCTTGGCTACTTTTGAGGTGTACGCTAAAGATAAAGACATCATGACTGACTTGAAAAGTGAGTATGGTGATTACATTGACTACGATTTTCAATTGCAAATAGGTAATCTCGCCGAACCTTCCATCAGCGGAAACTGGTAATTACGCTATATGGAGGCAATCCCCCAAAATACTTGGTGCATCCCGGTAACGGAGTCTTTCCTTACCGGGATGTCTCATTTAGAAATGCAAATAAGGCGTTCAGATGAACACTTTTTTGCATTGATGGTGGAGAGGAATGAAGTGAAAAATGCGGGGATTTGGGAGCTGGCAAAATTGCCAGAGAATCTCCATAAACTCATCCATCAAGGCCAAAAGATTTCTCGCTACTATTCAGGTAGTTTCTTTTCGTGGATTCCGGAAGATTTTCCCGCCGATGAAATTTTCCTCAACGAAGTGGTAGGGGATCGACCTCGGGATTTTGTTTCGGATAGTAAAAGTTTCCCCAACTACGGAACAGCGGTAGTGGCAATGCCTCCAGCGCATCAATGGGCCTGGTCGCATAAGATGCTTTCTTTTTTTGAAAAAAAATCGCCGCTCGTTTTTGTTCAAGCCGACGGTTTACGTGTAGGTCTAAGTGTTTTTCTCAATGGAGAAATGAAACTTTTTACTACTTATCACGCGGAGGAGTTGGCAGATTTGGTGTATTACATGCTCTTTTGCTTGGAACAACTTAAAGCCCATGCTGAATCTGCGCATTTGTTGGTAAGTGGAAGTCGCTTCGATATCGAGCAATACCGGGCGGAAGCTGAGCGTTTTGTGGCTTCTGTTGAGC
>JBHYFA010000058.1:0-4350 GCA_051859825.1 Schleiferiaceae bacterium | reverse complement strand
CATTATGGGATAAAGCTTTTCCTGCTTGGTCGGCGCAACTCAATGCGGCCGGATTCGACGGTAGGGGATTTGAATTAGATCGTTTCTTGTATGCGTATCATTAGTGGAAAATTTCGGGGTAAAGCCATTCGCGCTCCCAAGCAACTACCCGTTCGCCCTACCACGGATATGGCGAAGGAGTCGCTTTTTAATATTTTGAACAACCGCATTTTCTTTGAAGATGTAAGTCTGCTGGACCTCTTCTGTGGTATTGGCAGTATTTCTCTCGAATTTGCGTCTCGCGGCTGTACGCAAATTACTGCGGTGGATAATTACGGAGAAACCATTCGTTTTTTGAAAAAAACGGTGGAGGATATGAAGATTGAAGGTATGAATATCATCCGGGCAGATGCGCTTAACTACCTGCGAAATTCCTACGGCTCGTACGATGTAATCTTCATGGATCCGCCATACGAATACCCCGAGTATGAAGAAATTATTCGCTTGGTATTCGACCGCGATCTCCTTAATGAGGAAGGAATTTTAATAGTGGAGCACGACCGTCGCCAGTCTTTCACGGAACATCCAAATTTCGTTGAACACCGCAAATACGGTGGAGTAGAGTTTAGTTTGTTTGCATCTGCGCAATAAATCGCAACAAGAGTTTGCGAAAACGATACATCAATAGCGCTGCAGAAATAGTGAGTCCACCCGCTAAGGAATACCAAATTCCCATGGCACCGGCGGAGGTAAATTGCGAAACCAGATAGGCACAGGGCAGAGTAAGCACCCAATAAGCAACAAAAGTGATAAGGGTGGGGATGCGCACGTCGGTAAAGCCGCGGAGTGCTCCGAGTGTTACCGCCTGCAATCCATCGGAAAGTTGAAAAAACACCGCTACGATGAGCATGGAAGCCGCAAGACTGAGCACTTCGGAGTCGTCGTTGTAAAATCCGGTGAGTTTAAAGCGGAAGATAAAGAGGATGATGCCCGCAAAACACATCCAGATAACGGTCATACTAAAGATCGACTTCGACGCCATTTTTAGGTTTACCGGATCTTTTCTACCCAATTGATTTCCTACACGTACCGCCGCTGCCGCACCCAAGCCCGTTGCCGCCATGTAGCTAATGGAGGCTAAATTGATGGCGATTTGGTGGGCAGCAAGCGCTTTTGCTCCCAGCATTCCAGCAAAAATGGCGGCCAATGAAAAAGCGCTCACCTCAAAGATGTACTGTAAACCCGATGGAATGCCGATGCTGAGAAGTTTTTGCACCACCACTTTGCGAAACTGGAAATTCAGTACCGAGAAGGACGTGCGGATTTTTTTCGCGCCTTTAACGACGTACCACCACATCACGAAAAACATCGCCCAGCGCGCAATTACGGTTGCCACTCCCGCGCCATTTAGACCAAGTTCGGGCATACCGAATTTTCCGAAAATCAGCAGGTAGTTGAGACCAACATTGAGCAAATTACACCCGATGCTCACAAACATCGCCGTGCGGGTATCCGAAAGACCCTCGGCGTACTGCTTGAAAGTCATGAAAAGCATCAAGGGAATGAGTGAAGAACTGAGAATGATGTAGTAAGGTGTGGCTAAAGGAAGCAGACTTTTGTCTTGTCCCATATAGGGCAAAAGTGGGATGATGCCTATGAGGATGAGAAATAATATGATGGAAACACCGAGGTTGACAAACCAGCTGTGGTGTAGAAGCTTGGTAGGTAAATTCTTCTTACCCATTCCATCAGCGTTGGCCACTAAGGGCGTTAAGCCAAAGGTCACGCCCAAACCGAAAACCATGAATATGGCGAAGATGGAATTTCCCAGTGCTACGGCAGCCAGCGGTAATGTGCCTAATTGTCCTACCATGATGCTATCCGCCACACCCACCATTACGTGTCCCAGTTGTCCAACCATCACGGGAACGGCCAGTTTAATGTTAGTTTGGTAGTGTTCTCTTTTCGTCATCATAGCGGTGGCAAAAGTAAAGCAGTTTTCAACGCAATTAAGCCTTAACTTTGTCCCGTTCTAACTCTACATTTACACCCCGCTTCCACTACCTACTCTTCACTTTTAACTTTTAACTTTTCACTATCAACGTAAAATGGATTCAACCCGCCTCAACCGTTTATCCCAACTCATGATTGAAGAGCTTGGCACTATATTTCAACGTTTTTCCCAGCGCATGTTTAAAGGCATTTTGGTAAGCGTTACCAAAGTGCGTATCAGTCCAGATTTGTCGGTAGCTAAAGTCTATCTGAGTATTTTCCCTTCTAAGGATTCGGATTCTGTGATGGACACGATTGCAGCGCAGCAAAGTTTGATTAAGCGTGAATTGAGCAGTGTACTCGGTCGTCAGTTGCGCAAGATGCCCGAATTGAAGTTTTTTGTTGATGATTCACTTGATTACGAAGACAATATTGACAAGCTTTTGCGCGGCGAAGGAGAGAATCCCATCAAATAATTGCGTTCCACCATTTGCTCATGAATCTTCCTCTCTTCATAGCGCGTCGTTACTTTTTTAGCCGCCACAGTGCTACGGCGGTAAATATTCTTGCGGGGATAAGCATTGCCGGACTCTCCATTGGAACGGGAGCCTTACTGGTTATTTTGGCGGCCTTTAATGGGCTGGAGGATTTGGTAAAGAGCTTTTACGCTTCTTTTGATCCAGATATGAAGGTAGAGATTCGCGTGGGCAAGAATTTTCTCTATGAGGAAGATAAAATACATACTTTACTAGACTGGGAGGAGGTTGCTTCGGTGTCGCCGGTGTTAGAAGAGCGGGTGTTGCTTCGATACCGCGAACAAGAATTTATTGCTACGGCTAGGGGAGTGGATAGCTCGTACGAATTTACCACGGGTATTTCGGAGGCTATTTATCGCGGACAGTACAAGGTTACACATCCTGATGCCGTGGTGGGAATTGGCGTGGCCTATAATCTGGGAATGAGTTATGTGGGGCGTACGGAAACCATTGAGATGTTTGTCCCAAAGGCTACAGCTAAAAACCTCAATCGTCCGGAACGTGCTTTTAATCAGGATATCGTTTATCCAGCCGGGATGTTTTCCGTGCAGCCGGAATTTGATATTCGCTACGTTTTGACCGACCTATCTCGCTTGCAGCGCATGAGTGAGCAGGAGGGAATTGTGAGCGCCTTGGAAATAAAATTGGCCGAAGGTGTGCGCACTTCCAGAGTTCAGGAAAAATTACAAAACTTCTTTGGTGATGATTTTCAAGTGCGCAATCGTATTGAGCAACAAGCTGCTTTTTACAAAGTGATGCGTGCGGAGGGCTTGCTTACGTATTTGATTTTCACACTCATTCTACTTATTTCCTCTTTCACTTTAATGGGTTCATTGAGCATGATGATTCTCGATAAGAAGAAAGATTTACACACCTTGTGGTTTTTGGGTATGACTCGGAAAAATCTACGCAAAGTATTTTTTATGGAGGGCTTGCTTATTACCGTTGCCGGAGCATTTATCGGATTGGTTTTGGGCGGACTCTTCACCGCTCTTCAGCATTATTTTGGATTGGTAACCATGGGTGCGGGCTACGTTGTAGAAGCCTATCCCGTTCGCTTAAATCCAATGGATGTTGCCAAGGTGTTGGCTACTGTTTTGATTATTGGGGTTGGGATTAGTTATATCGCCGGAAGAAGAAAAACTGTAGCCTAGCCACTAGAGCTAATTTGATATTCGCTACTTGACTAACTGAAAATCCAATTAATTACTAAGAATTGTGGTTTTTCAATGGACTTTTGTACCATTGGTAGGCGCTGAAGACAAGCATTCCCGATAAAAGTACTAAGGTAGTGAGTAGAACCCATTGCACGGGGTCTTTCATGTGTCCGAGTTCGTGAATAAAGTGCCACGAATGAAATCCTAGATAGAAAGGTGAAGCGATGAGGTGTAATAGTCGGATGGTTTTATTTTGGAAATAAAGCGTTATTGCCACATAGAGTAGTGGAAGAACGTAAAGGGTCAATCGCTTTATTTGCTCTACATCGGGGGTGCCATCGTAGCCCGCTTTGATTACGTTTACTCCAAAACGAAGGTTGTGCAAACTCATAAACTGATGCAAGAGCATTCCGATAGTGATTAAAATCCAGAGAGTTATTACTTGTTGCGCTTTTGATTGATTCATGCTTGCTTATATTAAAATGTTTGCTTTTTTGCGGGGCTAAGTTACAAAGTCTTAGTGGTTGCTATATTAAGTTCGAGAGCGAGGCTTGCGAAGTTTGAAAATCAATGAGTCCCGACAAGTCTTTGTCGGGATGACCTGATTTTCAGATGAGCATAACGAAGCTATCGGACTTTTTTGACAGACACTAATTAGAGTCTGTCCTTAAAGTCGGAATGTCTAG
>JBHYFA010000057.1:0-19765 GCA_051859825.1 Schleiferiaceae bacterium | reverse complement strand
CACTCTACCACGGGTCTTAATCCTTCTTCTAATGGACTATGTATTGGAGGTAGAAGATTATTTTGACGATAATGGAGACCTTAAGAGGGTCTTAATCCTTCTTCTAATGGACTATGTATTGGAGGAAAAAGATTTTTAACGCAAGTAGTTAAAAATGACGTCGTGTCTTAATCCTTCTTCTAATGGACTATGTATTGGAGGGCTTAATTTAAAAATCTCGTCAAAATGAAAACTTTAATTGTCTTAATCCTTCTTCTAATGGACTATGTATTGGAGGACCGACTTTGAACTTCTCACGCATTCCGACCGGTTCGGTCTTAATCCTTCTTCTAATGGACTATGTATTGGAGGATTACAGGCCGAAATTGACGCTCGTAAAAAAGCCGAGTCTTAATCCTTCTTCTAATGGACTATGTATTGGAGGATTGTCTTGAAAAATAATGAGATTCAATCTCAGTATGTCTTAATCCTTCTTCTAATGGACTATGTATTGGAGGGAAATATCTCACACCTATCATATCGTTGGCAGATATGTCTTAATCCTTCTTCTAATGGACTATGTATTGGAGGCAACAAAAATGAACACAAAAAACAAGCAAACCGCTAAAGTCTTAATCCTTCTTCTAATGGACTATGTATTGGAGGATGTCACTGAAAATGTATATGATAGAAATAACGAACTGTCTTAATCCTTCTTCTAATGGACTATGTATTGGAGGAGAGACCTTGAAATTAGCCCTCGAATGTTACCCGAAGTCTTAATCCTTCTTCTAATGGACTATGTATTGGAGGAAAATGAACAAAAAAGAGAAGCAAACCGCTGAAAATCAGTCTTAATCCTTCTTCTAATGGACTATGTATTGGAGGTATTTCAATATGAATTTTAAAACAGCGACCGACAAAGTCTTAATCCTTCTTCTAATGGACTATGTATTGGAGGTACTTTCGTTAAAGACTTTGCTTGTCTTACTGTCAATGTCTTAATCCTTCTTCTAATGGACTATGTATTGGAGGCGGAAGCGTGGCGGAATGGTAACGCAAAAACAACTGGTCTTAATCCTTCTTCTAATGGACTATGTATTGGAGGTTGTTTTCAAACATTTAGCGGACGGACTAAAATACAGTCTTAATCCTTCTTCTAATGGACTATGTATTGGAGGTTGCACTGTTCAAACAAGTATAACTCAAAAACAAGTGTCTTAATCCTTCTTCTAATGGACTATGTATTGGAGGAAGAAACAAGTAAGTTTCTTCACTCAAAAAGAAGCGGTCTTAATCCTTCTTCTAATGGACTATGTATTGGAGGGCCCCTAAAATTTTGATTATGAGAGAGTTAGAAATTAGTGTCTTAATCCTTCTTCTAATGGACTATGTATTGGAGGTATGCTATGCAAATCCAACGTGTCCGCCAATTCGTGTCTTAATCCTTCTTCTAATGGACTATGTATTGGAGGTATTAGTACGATAATTATCAATGGTTTAACGCGGTCTTAATCCTTCTTCTAATGGACTATGTATTGGAGGACAAGGGGATGAAATAAGCCCCTTTAATTTTAACCATGTCTTAATCCTTCTTCTAATGGACTATGTATTGGAGGGAGCTAGCTAAAAATTGTAAGCAAAAGCTTACAGAACTGTCTTAATCCTTCTTCTAATGGACTATGTATTGGAGGAATAGAAGAATATTTTTTGGAACAAGCAGACCCAAAGTCTTAATCCTTCTTCTAATGGACTATGTATTGGAGGAAAGTAGTTAAATTCTTACAAAGTGCAGCCGTAATGTCTTAATCCTTCTTCTAATGGACTATGTATTGGAGGCTAACAAAATTAGCTCAAGACTGTAAGAAAAAGCTTGTCTTAATCCTTCTTCTAATGGACTATGTATTGGAGGTTGATACCTTAAAAAGTGAACTAGTAAATGATTATGTCTTAATCCTTCTTCTAATGGACTATGTATTGGAGGTAAAAAAACAGATTCAGTTGTAGAAGTTATCACTGAGTCTTAATCCTTCTTCTAATGGACTATGTATTGGAGGGCGTCAACCTCAACAAATGACTGTTATTCAATTTATAAAGCATTATAAAAACCGATAGATTTTTAAAAAAACATGGTGTTACCTCTGAAAATAGCATATTCAAAATCGATTTCTTTTCCAATTAATCGCATACTTTTCATCTCACCTTCTGAAACGGGCACCATCATCAAGCTATCGGTGTTTTCGTAGGCAGATTGAATCTCCAAAAGTACTTCATGAATTTGATTGTAAATTCGTTTATCAAGCTCTCCAAAGAAAACAGACTTCTGCGCTCTTTTCAATCCTTTTTCCTCTAAATACTTTGCGACTTTTGTTCTGATTCGATTGTTTTCGATATCATACATAATAAAACACAACATATGATGCTTAGGTTTTTTGGTTAATGATTCAAAATACTTCTTCAAGTCTTCTGCTCTTTGCTTGGCAGGAAGCATTCTTTCCTTATCGCTCTTTTTATGTGCACGTCTATCTTTTGTTTCATTAGCCTTTTGCCGCTCAAGGGTTTTCTTAACTTCTTCTAAAATTGAATACGCTTCTTCAATTTTCTCATCAGCTAAGTCATCTGGCTTGAAGTCGCCTATACCACTCTCAAACACGGAGGGCATAACCACATTGGACTCTTTAACTTGTTCGTCATATTTAACATCCTCATCAATATCGTTGAAACTCCCATGAATCTCTATATTTGAGGAATTTCTTTTTGGCCTGCCACCTCCAAATAGCGCTTTAACTACCGAAATAATCTTTTCCCAAACATCCATGTCGCACTATTCTTTGTAATCTAAAAGCAAGTTTGCAAACTGATGACTTTCATCTTGGATATGCGTTAAACGTGAACGCCGCTTACTATTCATTTGTACAACCTCATCTAAATAATCATTAAAAGCTTGTACAACGACTTTTTTTCCTGGTAACTCTAACCAGTGGTCTTGGTTGTTTTTTGAAAACATTTCATTTAACAGCAATCTTCTAAAGCATAACTGTAAGGCTACAGCATCAGCCCATACTCTATATTTTTCAATAACATCATATACAAGCACAGGTCTATTATATTCATCTCTATGAAAAACACCAAGATATGGATCAATACCTGCCGTTATTAATGATGCTTCTACGCGCTGATACAAGCAACCGTAGAGATAATTCAGCACGCAATTGAACATATCTTTCGCCGGTCGTTTGTTTCTGTTTTCAAAACGATACTCTTTTGGTACCACTTCAGACAAGCACTGAAAATAATTTCTGGAAATATTGCCCTCCAAAGCCCTTAACATATCTGAATTGGCTTCCAAAGGATACAACTCCATTTCTTCTATACGGTCTAAAAAGCCATTCATTTTTTCAATTGAACCTTCTATCAATGATTGCTTTTTTGGTCTATCTCGATGTAAGGATTGAAGAAGGGCGATTTGTCCCTTCGCTTTCTGTATAACGATTGTTTTTACCCATTCTGCTCCTTCTTTTGATTTGGCAAAGTGTACTTGATTTTTTCTTATGGTAGAAATAGAACCGTACTTGTGACTCCAAATTCGCCCTTTAGGCGTTCCGCCGCGATCCACAAAAACAACATCAATTTCGTTTTCAATCGCCAAGAGAATAGCATCCGAACTCACCTTTGCTCCCTTTGACAAAACAATGCTCTTTATTTTTGTTGGTGCTAACTTTTTGGTTTCACCTTTCTTCCATATTTCAAATGCATTTTCCTTGCGGTGTAATGAAGTCCCGAATGTGTCTATGAGTATCTGCATAACATAAGGTGTTTAAATCAATTCACAAATCACGGCATTCAAGTTGTCAAAAGCTCCTTTGTGCTTGCCGCATAATGTTTCCGCAGCGGCAAATACCGACGCATAATGTTGCCTAAACCTTTCTAAATCTACCCCTTTGCCACGATGGGCAATGTTGTTTCGCAGGGTGTCGAGACGCATGTCTTCCGGAAAAGAACTTCGCGCAAACATCGTTAAAGCATTCTTTAACGTAGAAAGTGCTTGTGAACAATCGCGTTCTCCGGATTCATCCAATAAAATATGAGCGTAAAATGCCGCAACCGGCACAGAAAAACTCTTTAAATGTTTATTGGTTTGTCGATAAAAAACATCCTTATACGAACCAATAATCTCAATTAACAGGGCTTCGCTTTCTTTAGTATAGTTTTCGGCTATGTTGTACGGCGTGTGACATGAAATGTATCCGTTGCAATACACTTCAAGCATTTGCATCAGGCTTATGATCGCGGTTGAGGCGTCACTTGTTTTCAGGGCACACTGAGATTTTTCGAAAAGCCATGCCGCGTGATTGTAATAGTAACTATGCTCAAAATCGTCGTTATCACAGCTTTTCTCCACAATGTGTTTGATGTCATTGGCTCGGGGATGTCTCTTCACCGCTTTGGGAAAATTATTCCAGTGAAGGCGATTTTCAATATCGTGAAACATACAGTTCCATAAGTAATCACAGAGTTTAAGGAGTAGTTCAACGGAGGTATTTGATTCATTTATGTCTGCCAGAAGAACCCGTGCCGCACCGTAATTGTAGTGTTCAATTAAGGTGCGCAGCTGTCTTTTTTGGAAGAGCTTTTCGGCTGCGTTGCGTTCAAGTTTATTAAGTACCGTTGCATCACCTTCTTTCTTTCCGTAGTACTGTTCCAATTGGTGTTTGGGCAACTCAAATTCCAGCACGGCACGCAAACTCGCTTTTTGCTGTGCGGTACCACCACTGTCGAAAAACACAACTTTATCGTTCAAACGATTTAAATTCCCTTTTAACCAATTGCGGTAAAAGCGTATCAGTGCTTCATCGTTCGTTGGATCAATGCCGCCTTCTGCATCGCGTAGTGTTACAATACTAACTTCTAAATCAGGATATGAAGCAGCAAAGCATTTTTCCAAAATACGCCCCTCAAAATAGGTGTCGGATTCGTGTGCTTCATCCTGATTGGAAACAAACAAGTGTAAATGGCCCTCGGGATATTTATCTATGATGGCCGGAATAATCATGGGGCGTAGCGCGTCTTTGTAATCACCGAAATTGTTCCATATATCTTCGGTTGTTTCTCTAAACGAATGTGATGGAATAAAGTCATATCCGCCGTTTTTGTTTTGAATGGCTAAATTCCGGTTTCCAATATTGGCAAAAATGTGGGTTTTCATATGTAAATAATTTGATTCTTAAAAGTCATATGGAATGTCCCTGTCAATTTTCATTAGAGTCTGTACTACTACATGGACATTTCATATAGATTGAATGCTTAATTTAATGAAGCCCATGGGTTGAAAATTAGGCAACTCATCACCCGTAGGTTGAAATGTCAACTTTCTACTCTTGGTGAGGTTTTTTATTCGCCCTCCCATAAAAAGCCGCAATGGGCGTTCAACACTTTCGATGTGATCTTTATACAACCAGTTTCCGGTAATGGAATGAAAACCTGAGCCGCCACCCACACGCAGAATACAGGCATTTTTAAGATGTGCAACCTGTTCTTTTAAACGCTCGTAGAACGGTACAATTTGATTATCTGCCACAAAATCATCGTCAACGTACTTCTTAAAAAATGCCAACTCTTGATCTATATAATCCAATGTATTCTGGTTAACCATCGCAAACAAATCATTCAGCATCATTTTTCCATTGGGTAGCAAGGCACCAAACTCTCTCTTGAACGTTTGATGTGAGGTTCTAAAGCCTCCACCTTCTGGCGGTTCATTGAAAACAATCCGTCCGCTACTTTGCTGATGTTTGTCAATTACCTCATAATGGGTGACAAAACCGCGCGGAGAAAACTCCCAATTGTTATTACTCTCACTTCTATTCCCTCTTGAATTTCTATCTTTCCAAGCACCAGCCCACCTTCCTTCATCTTTACTTAGGTTATAAATTTTTACGGGGTGTATTTCCGAACTGTCAAAAGAAAAATCGGAAACTTGTAAAAAGCGTAAAAGCTCAAGATATTCTGTTTTTCTTGAATTCCCTTCTATTTTAAGTTCTAATATACCTTTTTCAAACTCGGCCACAGGTCTTTTAGCCCTTCTACTGTCTTCTTCGCGCTTTATTCTTTGTTTCAGATGGTCAAAATCATAGCTATTAGCTTGCGCCAAGCTCTTAAACAAATGAGACCGCAACGCCCCCTTTATGGAAGAACCCGGAATAAGTCGTTTTCCAAACCCATCTCTGATAAGCGCCTTTATTTCATCTTGTTCGGGTTGATAATGGCAATCCCAAGATTCTTTAGCAACCTCTTTAACATTCAGCCCTTTGGAAAACATCAACTGCTGAATATCTTTTCCTGAAGAGGCCGTGGCAATCATTGAGATTGTTCTGTCGTCAAAAAAAGAAGCCAAATCTTTTAGGTCAACGCGGTACAGTACCCCATTCTTCCAAAACACATCCATGCCTACACCAAAATGATTTTCCGAGGCACCTCCAATATGCACGGGTGACAGAACTTCTAACTGGATATTATTTTTCATATGTAAATAATTTGATTCTTAAAGGTCATCCCGACATCAATACCGGGACAAGTTATGGAATGTCCTTGTCAATTTTCATTGACGTTTGTGAAGGCTACTAGATGGACTTTTCATTTGCTTAAATATTGATTGGTACTAGCAGCGTTTTTCCTACCCGCCAAATAGGATGTTTATCATCAAGAACGATACTCTTCGGAAGCACATCATGCATAACCCCGCTTTCAGTGATTTTATCCGAAGGCAAGCCAAATACACTTCCAGGACTAAACATTTGCACATCATTTTTACGGAAGCCAGCCATTTTTGAACTGGTAATCCATCCTCCTCGTTGCTTCATTTGGTAGCCTGCTATTGCTGATTTCACAACATGGCTTTCCACCCAATTTTTATTTTCGGGAGCCAATAATCCCATAGAAATAGAGGCGTTCGCTGTGTAACTTGGAATGGAGAAAGAGGCTATGGAATAACTAAACTGTCCATGTCCAATTTTTCTATCGGTTCCAAAGCCCTCGTCCTTAAGAATATCCAATGCATGCAATACCATGTCTAAGTCAGAAGCATTACCATGAAAAAGAAAATAAAGTCCGGAATGCTTCATTCCGTTATCAAAGAAAAATAGTCTTTCAATGTAATACGGCTTAGCGTCCTCCCCTTCTACTCTACTCACCCTTACTCTCGGATAAACCTCTGAAGAAATCAATTTAAAGTCTGCATTAAAGTCTGGGTGATTCGTGTAAAACTCTCCATTTACTGCTTGTGCATCTGGAGGAAGAAACCCATTTTTACATAGCAAGAAAAAGTTCGCTTTATCGATAAAGCTGATTTTCTTTAAGGCCTTTCGCGCATCTGAACCACCCGCTCTAAAGTCACTTATATCAGAAAATATGGGGGCAAAAGGTCTCGGAAAAAAGTATTCATATTTCTCACCATCGAAATAATAGGGAAAACATGAACTTAAAGCGTAGTTTAGCTCGGAAGAATTTTGGGGAATTCGCTTTTCTTCTCCAATCATGGCTAAGGTATTGAAAATTGCCGCATACAAAGTATCGTTATGAATACTTCGCTCGGATTTACCGTAATCAAGTCCGGCATTTCCAAAGTGTACGGCACCCTCAAAACGCAGATGAATGGCATAGGTAGTTACACTCATGAGCTTTGATTTAATGTTGCAATATCGTGCTCTTGCTCCTGCCAGTTTTCAAACGTTACTTGCCCATAACCTCTAGAGCCACTACCTCCTAGATAATCCAACTCCAAAAGTTTAAAACCTTTACGTAACTCTTTCATTAGCTCATCTTGATCATCATTCTCAAAAATGTTAACAACCATATTAGCATGAAAAACAGCACCCGCAGGCACACGCTCTTGTTGTCTAGGATTATCGGCTTTTCCAAGCACACGGCTGATGGTATTTTCAAACTTGACCTCTGTGTAAGGTACATCCATAAACTCAGATTCATTCATAGATGTCACAGACGCTTCCGTTAAATAAGCATCGCGCACAATCAATCTTGAGGCGTTGCCTTTCAAATTAATTTGACTATTTTCGGTGCTTCCAAATAGTTTTGAAACATTCCCTCCGGTGTCTTTAAACCTATTATCAGCATTTTCACCGTTTGCGCGTTCCAACAAACTGCGAAGTTTTCCTTTTAAAGAGCTTCCTGGTATATACGGCTGGTTGTTGTCTTTTCTGCGTACCACGCTATTGTCAACACCGCCAATTTGCACGTTCTCTTTGCTGTCACCAATATGCAAACCGGTGTGTAGTTTGATGTCGCAGCTTATGGATATTTTTTTAATTAGTTTCATGTCTATTGTTTTAATGATTAGAAAGATTTTTTATTCACCACCATGGTATTTATGATACGCAACGATAGCTTCGAATAGATTGACAAAATTTTTGAAACGGTGATTGAGTTCTTTACTGTCCGTAACTTTATCAATTTCTACTGCATCAATAGCTTGAGATATGGTTTGATAAAAGCGGTCAACCTTTTCTTTATCCTGCCTACTTTGTCTGCCTACAGCATACGCCAATTTGGGCTTGAGCATTTTAAAGGCATCTTTATTCTTTTCAATACCGTTAGTTTGAATTCGTTTAACCTCACCATAAAATTTCCTTATTTGGGAAGTCTTCAACTCACCTCTGAATTCAGACCTTCCATTCTTTGTCAAGTAAAGGCTAAAGTCAGATATTTGATTTAGTGCATTTTCGGGAATGGATTCTTTAATCCACTGTTTGTCAACTTGTAGTTTCATACAATTTGGGTTTTAAGGGTTAATTATTTTCAATTTTCATTCGGTTTTCAAGTTCAGCCCACCGGCAGGCTACAGCGAGAATATCCCAATAGTCGCTATTGCTACTTACATTCTCAATAATGTTTTTCTGCAATTGGTTAATCATGTAATTAAGATCATCATTTTTGTTTCGCGATGCGTACCGCTTTAGATAGTAGGCGGCATTCCAAACATAACTAAGGTTTCCTTTTTGTTTTTCATTCATTTCTGATTCTTTTCTTCGCAAATAATAGCGCATCATCATTTGCAAAAAACTATTGGTCAAAGCCTGTTTATCAAGCAACTCCATAAAAGTATTCTTCATTTCAAGCGCACGTTCTAAACCATGCCAGCTCAGTGTTACGTCAAAAAGTGTAATAGCATCTTTGGTGGGAAAAGGACTGGCATTTTGTAAAATATATCGTTTAGATTTACTTTCAGCTTCTCCTGCTTCATCTGCCCCCTTTGCAATAGGGTATCGCGGTCCGATTAGGGCAATTCCTCCTGACAGCGTGATGTCGGACCTATTTCCCACAAAGTCAGAAAATCGTTTTCTAAATTCTTTGGCAAAAAGAATTATTTTATCCCAGCGCCCTACAGCAAAAAGGTCATCACCTCCGGAGTAAACAATATTTATCCATGGAGAAAAAGACGCATCATTTCTAATACTATTGATGTAGCCGCTAAAGAAAATATCAAGCTGCGCACTTAAAGTTGCATAGGTGGCTATATTTCTTTGGTTTTCCGGTATTCTATCAATAAATATTTGCCCTAGGTTGTCAACATCCATTCGTAAAACGCCTAATCTCTTAAACGAACTCGTGCCAGCTAAATCTTCATACGTTTTTTCTACGCCATCTTCTTTACGAGCGGGTTGATTTCCTCCATAAAACAAGTAACCATAGCTTGCTAATTTTCCCTTCAAATTATTGATTCCAGCAAATGAGGTTTGATTTATCATTTGAACTCTACATTGATCAAATGAAGTGATTAATCTAAATTCATCATCATCACTTGCCAAATGCCGTTTATCAAACAGGTACTTGTTTACCCCCAAACTCAGTGGCTGTAAATGTCTGTTATTTTTTAGTGTAGGTGGTAGTTTTCCACCTTTGAAGGAAATAAGATAGTCTGCGTCTTTGAGTTCTTTACCTAGTAAAATCTGGTTATACACTGATTTTGAAACCCATGTATCTTCTGTTAACTCTCTGGCATTTTCTTTTTTAAGATTTAAGCCGGTTACCGCGCACACTTTTCCCTTTTCGTCAACTTCTATTGGCTGAAAAAATGTCTCAAAATCCTCTATGAGCAGCTCGTCGAATTTCCGGGCTTTTTGCCTCCCGGTTTTTTCTGCAAGAAGCCTCCACAAGTCTCCAATATTTGTGGTATTCTCAATTCTTCCTTCATGTTCGTATGCAATTTGAAAAGCATTGCTATACCCAAATGGGATATAATCCATGCATACATATAAAGTTCGCTCAGCCTCTTTATTAAGCGCTTGCATTATTTCCCTGTGCAGTATGGATAATGACTCCTTTGCTTTCTGCGTATTTGGCAATAAAATATAAGCCTTCCCTCCACTTGAATAAATCACGTGTCCAGCATGAAGCTGATTATCACTTATTATAGACTCGAGAATACTGTCAATCAACAACTGCAAATAAAATGACCTGCCTTTAAGACTGTTTGCAGCTTTATTTCCAGAAATATCATAAATAAATTTTTGAATACCTGAAAGATCTACACAGGTAAGGAGTAATGGGAGATCGTTTCCGTCTTTTAGAGCCAGACGGTTACCAGACAGCACATTAAAGGACTCTTCAAATCCTTTTTCTTTACTCCAAGAAAATAATCCATCGGCTATTGCGGCTGTAATTCGAAGATGATCGAATAAGCTCACGCTTGGTATATCCTTCTTAAATGTACTAGCAGGTATGCTTGATGTGTATTTTCTCAAGACAAAATGTAACGTATCTAGAAAGGCATCCACTGCTTGAGGTGATGGATCGTCCGCCACGGGAATAAGATTGATCTCCTCAACAAATTCTTCCCAAAGTGCCGCATAATTCAAGGCCTTATCATCCTCAAAAACAGGAAAAATTGCACTAGAATCGTTGACATCTTGAGCTTTCATGGGAACAAAAAAGTCTCTCTCATTCTCACCTTTTAACTGAGAAAAAACAGAGAGTAAGGGAATATTCTTAAAATATCGGCTATCCGCCGGAGCATCATCATCTTTTTTAGTTCTGTCAATTCCAGAAGCCCAGTGGTCAGCCATTTGAATCAAGCCTTGTAATGGCGTTAATGGTCGATGGTGATAAATAGATAGATTGACAATATTGTCCTTGTCTTTATCACTTTGATAGAATGGATTAACACTTAAGCCCAGTTTCTTAAGCGGCTTTTCAAGATACTTTGTAAAAAACTCATGCGTCCATATCACGTGCAGATGCGTAGGATACGTATATCCCCCAGCATCTTTCTGTGGGCAAATAAACCGCGCTAGTTCCTTAGATGTATCACTTAATTCTTTAGAGCCTTCATATCCATCAAGATCTGCTCTTTGCCAAAACTTTCCTATATCGTGCAAA
The DNA here is from genome assembly GCA_051859825.1 of Schleiferiaceae bacterium. Lineage (GTDB taxonomy): Bacteria > Bacteroidota > Bacteroidia > Flavobacteriales > Schleiferiaceae > CSBr16-58. The sequence goes on along the minus strand of JBHYFA010000057.1, from coordinate 8,395 downwards.
AGAGCGGCAAGATAAATTTCGTTATTTGTCATTTGATTCATCGTTAAAAGTCGTTTAACTACAAATTATCTTTCTAATTTTATTTCAGATTTCGTGCTATTCGCTGGTTCGTTTTTTACACCAGGAATTCTAGCATGGCTCACTACTCCAAATCCAGTACTGGCTCCTTTTCCTAGTCCAACTAAATTTGGAAAAAAAACATTACTTGAAATTATCACGTCGAAAGCTTTGAGCTTCACCCCTTTGTAGGTGATAATTTTTTCTCTATTGATGTCTTTAATCGAAACCAGCACTTCTTTATCAACCTGCCAATCAATACCTTTAGCAAAACTCAAAATATTACCTACACAGATTTTTTCCAACATTTGTACTTTCTCGGAAAGACTATCGAGCTCAATATATTTTTTGAAATTTTGTCCGCTTAGCGGCAACCAATTTGAAATATTATAGACAAAAGTTTTATCCCAAGCTTGGATAAATGGATTTGATACATTGATATTGTCAATATTTAAACGATGAGGTTTATCGCCGATATGAATAAGGTGACTCTTCTTGGAAAACAAAGTGTAGAGCTCTTCCACTCCATCATTCAAACATAGTATATGAGCCTTACCTTTTTTCGATTTATACTGAATAAGAGGATAGCGATAAACAAATTTATCGTCGCCTACATGATTGTGAAAGGCCACATTTTCACGACCTACTAACTCTATAATAGCCCCCCGAAATGCTGGAACTTCATACGGTTTAAGTGGCAAAGAAAAGGTGACTTCGAGGAGTTTTATGTTTGGCATGAATAATTGATTTAGTTTCGCCCAAATTTATAAAGCATTGCTTAAAAAATCTATTAATATGGCAAAAAAACCTATCAATTACGCAGTCAGTCTTCATTTTACAGTCTTTCCTATTAAAAAGCCCAGCAATACACAAAGATCGAAATACGCTGACTTTAAACACACTACCTGTTGATAATAGTTTTTACCTCCTCCATAACTATTTGAACCAACTCTTCTGGTTCAAGCACTTTTAACCTTGAACCAAAACTCAATATCATTGAAACAAGCTCGTAATTAATTTGAACATTCAGCGAGATGGTGACAGCCTCATCCGTTTTATTTAAAATTTTTTGAGAGCCATGAAGAGGTTTGGAATGAATGTACGGCCAAGTATCATTTGATATTTCAATCACGACATTTTTAACGGGGTTATCTTCATTCACAGTAACACCTATAACATCATCAAAATATTCCTCAAAATCTACAAACTCGTTTTCCAGCCATTTTTCATCGGCCAAGTTAATTTTATGAATTCGATCAAGCGCCAAATTAGAAATAACATTTAGCTCAGAATTTAATCCAAATAAAAACCATCTTTCATTATATTGTTTTAGAAAATAGGGAAAGATAATCAAATCACTTAAAGTGTTGTGAGAGAAAGGCTTGTATATTAATCTCAGAGCTTGTTTATTTTTAATAGACTTGTAAATAGTTGGAAAAAAATTAAGACCTTTCAAATATGGATTGTTGGAAAAGGCTATTAAAGGCTTTCGGTCGCTTGTTTCGGTGTAAGAACTCAAGCGCACTAATGCTTCATTCAACCAATAAAACCCCGGAATTCCAGATATTTCGTTTAAGATAGAAATAGCTTCTTCAATAACTTGAACGTTTTTTTGCCCCATAGGCGAATTTGATATTGAAAATTTCAAATCCTTATACCGATAATAACGCTTACGATTTATTCTAGCCGGTGTTTCTAACTCAATAGACCATCCCTGCTCACTTTCCATAAAGCGAATATCATCGTAAACCTGTCGCTCAGAAACGCCGCTCCCATAACCGTGCTCATGCAAAACAGCACTAATTTCTAACACCAAGTCTTTAATAAAAAAATGCCTGTACGGATTAGAAAAACACTGGTCTAAGACCCTGTATCTAATAAAAGCTTGTTTATTTTTTCCCATAGAGTAAAGTTACATCAAAAAAGCACAACCCGTAACTTTCAATAAATACTTATTCTTGACTGATTGATTGTAAACAATCTCTCTTATATTCGTACAATGGTTTTATATCCATGACCGCCGTCCTTTGTGACATCAGCATCCAACTCATTCCCTACACCGCCCGCTACCTCAGCGGTACCCTCACCCTACGCGAACACAAGACGTATCGTTTTTTGCAGAAGGAGGAATTGGAGGGGGTGGATTGGGCGGCGGCGGATGTTGGGGTTGTGAGGGAGATGGTAGCCTTAATTAAAAATGAATAAAAAGCAGTGTATATTTGTTTGATAAAAGCAAGAACGGAAATATCAAGAAGTAACACAAATCAGTAATGAAATACAAATTCAACGAAAGCAAAATCAAAGAAGCGATAAAACACATCGACCAAAATCCTAATTTAATAAAAGGAAGACAGTCCTCAACTTATGATTTGGTTTATAATGGAAAATGTTATCCGCCAATTTTAGTTTTATCTGTTGCAAATGAATTAAACGGCGGAGAAGAACTAAAAATATCTGATTTCAATAATAATACAGAGAAAGCCTTCAAAATATTGAGGGATTTAGGGTTTAAAGTAGAAAGAAAAGAACCGGAAAAAAATAATTATGAAAATGATTTTAGGGAGTGGGCTTTAAAAAATTATGCTAAAAAATCAAATGCTCCATCTTCGTATATTACGTCATTAAAGTGGCTTTCGAAAAAGTTTTATGAAAAAGGAAAAATATCAGAAGAATCGATATTCAGCATAAATGACAAAGGTGTTATCGAAGAACTATATTTCGAAGTTTTAAAAATTCAAAAAGATAAAAGCGCATATATTTACAAGGAAGATGCGCCAGCTTACGCAGAAAAAGGTTTTTATTCAGCGAGTTTAAAGGCTTATAAAGATTTTTTAATAGAAAGAAAGAACAAAACGAACAATGCAAACCAGAATCAAGAAAGTTATTATGAATTTTCTTTGGATGAACTTGTAAATGCATTAATAAATGCTAAATTAATATATTCTGAAAAAATTGTATCGAGATTTTCGTGCTCCCTACTCACCAAACCCTTCGTTATTCTTACCGGTCTTTCGGGTTCAGGAAAAACCAAATTGGCGCAAGCATTTGTGCAATGGATTTGTGCAAGTGAAGAACAATATAAAATCGTACCGGTAGGCGCAGACTGGACAAATAGAGAGCCGCTCTTAGGTTATCCCAATGGTTTAGATGATAAAAGTTATGTTACCCCTGATAGCGGGGTTCTTCATTTGATCATTGAAGCATCAAAAAAAGAAAATGAAGACAAACCTTTCTTCCTTATTTTGGATGAAATGAACCTTAGTCATGTAGAGCGCTACTTTGCAGACTTTCTCAGTATCATGGAGTCAAAAGACACCATCAAGTTGTATTCGGGTAGCGAAAGAAAAGACAGTAATGGACTAACGATAAATAAAGAAATAGGTTGGCCAAAAAATTTATTCATCATTGGCACGGTAAACATTGATGAAACAACCTATATGTTTAGCCCCAAGGTTTTAGATAGAGCTAATGTCATTGAGTTTAGAATTACAGCAGATCAAATGAAAAGCTTTATCGGTTCAAGTAACTCCTTAGATATGGATGCACTTTTCGTAGATGGAAAAAAAGAGAATGGAGGCTTAGGGCAAAACATGGCAGCTGATTTTATGGAAAAGGCCAAAGACAAAGTAGTTAATCATGAGATAGAGAACATCAACATCCTAAATGATTTCTTTGTGCATTTGCAACAAGTTGGAGCAGAGTTTGGCTACCGAAGTGCATCGGAAATAGAGCTCCTATTGACAAAGTTGAAAGATAGCATTGAGCATAAAGACGATAGAATTGACATTGCAATTATGCAAAAGCTTTTACCTAAACTACACGGTTCACGAAAAAAGCTGAGCGGACCTCTAGAAACTTTAGCTGGTTTATGTTTGAAAGAAAAGGCTTATGGTGAAGATGTAAATGGACGTCAAGCGTATAAGAAATATATAGAAGATACATCTTCTCAAGATAGAAAAAATGAAAAAATCAGGTTTAAGCTCTCGTTTGAAAAGATTGAGCGCATGCTTAAAAATGCGATAGAAAATGGATTCACCAGCTATGCTGAAGCTTGATTTGTTATGCATAGTATTGAGTCTGAAATAAAAATTCCTTTAATCAATTACAAAGGTGTATTTCTGTGCATTTATGGCGATAGAGCAAATACACTGAAAGTTTTACAACCAGAATGGGCAGCGGAAAGAGGCGAATCACCGTATCAATTATTAGAAGGTAGTTTTTACAATTATTACTTTGAGAAAGACGGAATGCAGTACAACGATTTGCAAATTGAGGAAAACGTTGTCGTTAAGCAATCACTACGCAGAAATGTATCAGAAGGCCGGATTGCAACCAATATTTATGTGGGAAGTCTTCCTTTGGTAATATGTAACAGAGAAGAAGATAAAGCAGTGAAAGAAACTGTTTATTTAGAGGTTATCCCCACCAAAATTAATACTGAAGACGAAAGACAGGAAGATCCGGATTACCGCAGCAATTATGAGTTTATGCTTGGCGAAATTGCTGAAAAGAGCACCGAACTTTTGTTGCAAATTGAATCGCCGGTTTATCAAAACTTTGAAGTTGATTTTGAGAGTGATGCACAGACCATATACCAGCGTTTTGCTTTCGTTAAGTCTCTGTTGAATAGCGATGAGTTTTTAGAAGCCATACAGAAAGTCATAAGCTTGCCAACTTCAAAATGGACAACGGAAACAGAAAAAACAGATATTCTTAAAGTAAGACGATTTGGAAGCCGTGTTGTCAGACAATTGACAAGTGGAAGTAATCGCATAAAACTATCGCAAAAGATAGGTGCATTAGACAGCGTGCCACAGAGGATAGAAAGTTATCGAAAAGTTGAGACTTACGACACCCATGAAAATCGTTTTATCAAATATGCTCTTCAAACATTTCTGCAATTTATAAGGGAATGTGAAAGGGTTTTTGGAAAAAACAATTACGAAAAAAGTCGGTCTGAAGCAGCGGCATTAGCAGATTTACTGGAAAACGAATTACAACGCACTTTCTTTAATCATATCTCCCGTCCTACTGTATTAAAATTAAATAGTCCTGCTCTCCAACGAAAAAGTGGTTATCGAGAAATATTAAATGCATGGCTCAAATTTGATTTGTCATTAAGATTAATATGGAGAGGAGGAGATGATGTATACAAAGCTGGAAAGCGAGATATAGCCGTTCTTTACGAGTATTGGTTATTCTTCAAGTTATATGATTTAATGATTGAGAAATTTGAGCTCAATCAAATAACGCATGAAGAAAGAAAATATGATCACCTCATAGATGTAACTAGAGATGGCTTACAGCTAATAGTCAAATCAGGGACATTCACAGCATTAGAATGTAAGTACAAACATGATAATTGGGAGTTTAATGTTCGTTTCTCTTACAATAAAACATTTAAGGCCTCACGCGATTACTCAAAAAAAGAAGAAGGAAGTTGGACAAAACCTTTAAGACCAGATTACACATTAAGCATATGGCCAAGTAGCCTGAGTTGTAAAGACGCAGAAAAAAAAGAACAAATTGTGCACATTCACTTTGATTCAAAATATAAAGTTCAACAGTTTGTTGTTCCCGATAAAATTGAGGAAAATGAGAAGGATATTGATGATTTAAGTGGCGAATCAGATAGCATTGATAGTCTTACAGCTGAGAAAAAAAGTGAGTTAAAAGGCATTTATAAAAATGCCGATTTAATGAAGATGCATGCGTACAAAGATGCGATTAGAAGAACAGCAGGCGCTTACATTCTTTATCCGGGTAGTGAAAACCCAGAGCCAATGAGAGGATTCCACGAAATCATTCCTGGTTTGGGTGCTTTTGCTTTACGTCCACAAAAATCAGATGATGGTATTGAAGCTCTATCAAATTTTATTGATAAGGTTATTGATAATTTTAAAAATGCTTCCTCACATCAGAAGAAAACAGCTATAAACACGTATGAAACTTACATTGAGAAGCCCTCTGAGCTAAATGCTCCAATGCCTTATTATATAGTGCCAGAAAAAGCCAATGTGATTATTTGCTATTATAAATCTTCTAAGCATTACGATTGGATAAAAGAGAAGGGGCTTTATAATTTTAGAGTAGGTTCTGTTAGAGGCTCTCTTCCAGTGACAATTGATGTGGTTACTTCAAAATATTTATTACTCCACAAAAGAAATCATGAAAATTCCAGTGAACTTTGGAGGATAACAAGTGACAAATTTGAAATCTATTCAAAAGAGGAATTACAAAGTAAAAATTACCCAAATCCAAGAAATGACAACTATTTGGTGGTTCAAGTAGAACGTTTGGAGGATAAGGAGTTTCAGAGTGTCAATTGGAGCTTCAGAGAGCTTCCGCCATATATGGAAAAGGGGAACTCTTCCATTCCGTTTACAACAACTTTGAAAGAGTTAATGGAGAATTGTGATTAAAAAAATCATCTAGAAAGCCTTAAACCCCAAAATCCCCTGCGAACCCCTATCTTTGTACCTCACTCAAAACCTCATGAACTTCAATAATCAACTTGAATTAGGGTCAGGCTTTTACACCATTTCTGAGCTTGAGAAAATCCTACGCATACCATACGCAAAGGCGCATCGCTGGATTAATACGTATTGGGATGGAGAGCTGGGAAGGGCTTATCAGAGTCAGTATTCCTGGACGATTGAAAAGTCACGTGCCGTCAGTTTTCACACGCTAATTGAGTTTTACGTGATGGTACAATTTGCCGAAGCCGGAGTGAAAACCCGTAAAGTACTCAGCGCGCACAAAGAGTTATCTAAATGGTATAATACAGCACATCCATTTGCTCTGAAAGAAGTTTTGTCGGGCATTCACACCGATGGAAAAACCATTTATCTTATAAGAAACGACGACATAATTTCCCTTGATGGTACGAAGCAACTCAATCTGAGTTTTATAGAGATGTTCTTTAAAAATTTAGACTTCGATGAAAATAATATGGCTACAAGATTCTGGCCGTTAGGTAAAGAGAAGTCTATCAATATTGATCCCAGTCGAAAATTTGGTCACCCGGTGATAAGTAATCTCAACATTTACCCCGAGACCATTTACAACCATATTAAAGCTGGCGATCCTCCAAAATACATCGCCCACATTTATGACATCACAGAACAACAGGTGAATGATGCCATAGAGTATTGTGAAGCAGCATGATTTTATATGTTGATGAAAATTGGATATTTCGGAGCATGCTGACCCCCCTCAAAACATAAACCGCCACGTAAAGTGAAATGACTCTATATACAAGTCTAGCCTAACTGAGATTCAGCAACTTCCTTAATGCTGCGTTTGACTTCTTCCCAACTTATTTGATTCATCATTTTAGGCATAGGTTGTTCGTCTGCATCAGTAAAGTAAAGCAAACTTTTTAATGCTAAGATTTTAGTTGCATCAGGATACTTTTCCATGTAAAATGACATCATTTCTTCAATACTGTAATGATTGAGTAAGTAGTAAAGATCAACAAAGTCTTTTTTACTACCTCGTCCGGTTATTGCGGCAATTTTCATGGCTGCAATATCTTTTGGCGATGCTAGGGTCAAACCATCTTCAACCACAGGTTCATCAATCCATGGGTAGGTATAGTTTACAAAATCTACTTTTATGTCGTTTACTACAAAGACATTGATGTTTTTGCTCTCTTTGAGTTTTTTTACATCACCAAATAATTGGAGTTTGTTTGAGACTACTGCTAAATCAATGGTACCAAAAAAATCTAAGTCAACCGATTCGCGATGACCGTATTGAAGTGCCAAAGCAGTTCCACCCACCAACCTCAATTCCGAAAACTCTGGTTTAGACTGAATAAACCTCAAAAGTCCACGTAATTCTCCTGAGACCGTTTGGTATTGTAACATCGAAATTCAGTTAATGGGGTGTTGGAAAGTACAGCCACAAAATTGAGCGTCTTGTCGTCTAGTGTCCTTAATTCTTTGGCGATGGCTGCAATGCCGTCCATGCCAATGCGCGACCTTAGTAGTTTGAAGTCCTCAAGCGATCCGTACTCCAAAATGCGCTGTACAAGAAAACGTTTGTGCTGCGGCCACTGCACTTCTTGTACGTCCCAAAAGAGATGGGGCGATAGTGATTGGATGTCTTCTTTTGATAGCATGAAGATTATTTACATTGCCAAAAGTACGGCAACTTTTGGTTAAGTCAACAGTCGTGAACGCAATATTCGGTTTAGATCAAGACCCACGGCGGATATTTCGGAGCATGCTGCCCCCCCCCCCCGGCATGGATGAGCCGGCCCGGAACGGGTAATGGCTGGGGGGGGCGGGCGGGGTGGGGGGGGGGGGGGGGGGGGGGGGGGGCGGCGGGGGGG
>JBHYFA010000056.1:0-19816 GCA_051859825.1 Schleiferiaceae bacterium | reverse complement strand
GCAGGCTTCACAGGTAATTCTTTTAATAAACCACTGATAAGCATTGGGGCTTCGTGTTGGAAGATTTAAAAACGACCTGTCCGCTTGGGCGGAACATGTCGTTTAAGTGTCAAAGTATCAAATCGCTTCGCTTTTCAAAGTGCCTGTCCCGTTGGATTTCCATCCTATGGGATCAATCCTTAAGGCAACGAACAGAGTAACCGACTGCTCGGTTGCCGGCGCCCATATTGGCATTGCTGCTACCGAAGTAGAGGATGCGCGAATTGGTACTGCTAACCGTACTGCTCCAATAGACGCCGCCGGCACCGACATTGCCGAGCGAACCATCGCTGCGGCTGCGGTAGCCCGCCAGGGGCAACTTAAGCGGTGAGGCAAAAGCACCATCCCTATTGTTACTATTCCAACTTGCACGCTCTGCGTTTAATTCTGTTTCCGTGGGTAAACGATATCCACTTGGGCAGGGATTGTTTATTCCATTTACCCCTTGCCATAAGATGTTGTTTTGTGGGCTACGCCAGTCCCTAGGTGAGTTGGGAGCTAATATAAAATTCCCATGCCCAGGTTGGTCGCTACTGCTTAACGTGGCAGTAGTAGGCGAATTGCGGCACTGATGCCCATCTGCTCTTCTGCCCCACTGGTATAAGTCGCCATAAGCCTGGGCGTCAGTACTACTAGTGGCAGCTCTACTCGCTCCGAGATTGCGATCCATCCAAGTTTTACCGGTGGTGGGATTGGTTACATGAACTATTGCGGTTGGTGTACCTGTACAATGTACCGTTCCCGCCGGATATTGAGGAGCAGCGGTGCCTGTGCCTCCACTGCCCGCCGTTCCATCAGGCCTACCAACCCCTACATCATAATTCCCTTCCAAAAAATCCGCGTCCTTGCGGCAGTGGGTGAAGAGCGTGAGGAAGAGAAGGAAGAAGATTGTGGGTTTCATGGGGGGATTGTTTGGTGAGGATGTGAGGATGTTTGATTATAAGGCTATTCCGAGCATCAGCATGGCGGCAAAGGAGTTGGGGCGGTAGGTTGAAAAGTTTAGTCCTACAGCGAAGCCGTTGAAATCGGCATGGGCACCAACTTTTGGAATAATACCACTAAAACTTCTGTCGGCAATTAATACAAAAGGATTTTGAAGAGCTCCGGTGTCAAACTGCTGTCTAAACTGATAGGTATAGTAACTCAGCCCCGCCATCAAAGACACATTGGCTACGCGATATACAACCCCTCCACCAAACTCGTTGGAGCGAATATTGGCTTCGGGAAGAAAATCGCCATTTTCAGGAGGTGTAATGGTAGTTACCGTGGTAAAAACTTGTCCTTCCTCGTACTCGAAAATGGTGGATGAAAAATTAAAACTGCTACCAAATTCGGCATAAAAACCTACTTTTTCCGGAACATAGGTAAAGTTTAATCCAAAATTAGAATTGGAAAAAGAAAAGCCTACTGGCGTTTGGTGAGGTAGAAAAGTTAGCATGAGCGCCATATATTGATCTCCCCCAGCACCTTGTCCCTTGAAAGAAGGAATAGAAGAGCCTGAACGCGAAGTTGTGGTACGCTTTTTTGACTGTGAAGATCTACCCGTGCCTTCCTCCATGGTAACCTGAATAATACTGCGTTCGTCTTTGGTGATAAAAAGGGTTTTTCGCTCTGTGCGATAGCCGGATGCGCTCACCTCTAATTCGTATTCACCTACACGTAAATTTTTTAGCATTTTCAAACCTTCCCAACGCTGCACCTCTTTTCCCTGTGCATCGCGGAGCACCACTTTAGCATTATCGGGCGAAACCGTAAATTGCAATCCACCCGTGTGGGGTTTCAGCTCTACATTAACTTCGTGTCGTTCACCTCGCACAACATCAACACTCTCAAAATAAGACTCATGATCTGCACATTCAAAATCAATGCGGTATCTTCCCGGAGTATATTCTAATTCTCTTTCTCCACCTATCGGACTGCGATTGATAGATATCTTGGTATTGGGTGGACTAACCTTTAAGACAATTATTCCGGTATTTCTTTCTAATTCAAAAGTAAAAACATTTTGCTTATCTTCTTCCACCACAATGGTTTGGGTTTGACTCAAATATAGGTTTTTCTGAACTTCAACCGTATAATCACCCGGGAATAAAAAAATCGACATACTATTGTTGGAGCTCGTTTGGCCTTTTTCCATTCCGTCTATAACTACTCTCGCTCCCTCAACATTGGTCTTTATCTGCACCGCTTCTAATTCCACTTCACGCATCTTAAAGGTATAGTTCACTTGTGCTGGGGTGATTTCTAGGGATTGGTCTATGGGACTGTACCCCTCTTTTTCCAAACGAATATTTACTACCCCCAGGGGAACGCTCACGGTTTGGTTTACTTCGATGGGAATATTGTCAACAAACAACTTGGCGTCATTGGGCTGAACATTGAAATATACCGATATTTCATCCTGCCCCTTTCGTTCTTCTACCTGATAATAAAAAACTTGCTTGGGGCTGGGATTGATTAACCCCACTCGCATTTCAATAAATCCGGAGGCGGAAACCATGATGATTTGGCGCTGGGGCTTAACCAAAATTTCGTAACGACTTGCGCGACTGTTATAGCGTTGTTGGTTTATCCCCCCCACGGTAGAACGAAAGTCTAAGTTGGGCAAATCCGAATAGATGAGCAACATAGCATTATCAGGATAATCCGTATTGGCTTGTACTACAGAGGTTTCATCTGGTTCTCGTTCGGTAACGTGAAACTCTTTTAACTGAGCTTGAAGCGAAATAGCTAAAGAAAATAGAAAGAATGTATAAATTTTACTCATACGGCAAATATATAAATGTAATGTTTAAGTTGACTTAGTAAATTAATTTGCCAAAAAATGAAAATCAATATCTGTAGCATTCGAAAGCTCACTCCCTCACCACTCTACATCCAATCTGATCATTGCGAAAAGTGGGGCGTTGAGGTGCGCGAGAATGTACGAAAATTTCGTTATTAGGACAATTCCATGATCCGCCACGTACGACGCGATGTGTGCCTCTGGAGGGGCCGGTAGGATTCTGATCTGAACCTGATGCGTAGTTTGCCTCAAACCAATCACTGCACCACTCGGCTACATTGCCGCTGAGGTCAAAAATACCGAGGGCATTGGCTCGTTTTTGCTTGACTGCTTGCGTATGTCCGCCGCTATTTTGTGCAAACCAAGCTACTTGTGTTGCTGAATTGCTTCCACTGTAGAGATGACCTTGTGAAGAGGCTCCTCCACGGGCAGCGTACTCCCACTCCGCCTCCGTAGGCAAGCGAAATTGCTGTCCACTGATGCGCGAAAGCCATTCACAAAAAGCCACGGCATCATTCCAACTTACGTGCACCACCGGATTTTGTCGAGCACTTCGAGCATGTAATTCTCCTTGCGCATTATACCGCCAATTAATATTGCGTTGATTGTGCTCCACGCCGAGTGTCCATATCCTGCTCCCATCGCCGCGCTCAGCATCGGTACGGTACGAGGTAGATTCGATAAAAAGAGCAAAAAGCTCCACCGTTACCTCGTGGGATGCCATATAAAAATCGGAAACACTTACGCTACGCGGTCGAGAATCGTAATCTTTACAGTTATTTATCCCGTCTGCCGAACAACCTACCAGAAAACGTCCGCCAGAAACCAATTGCATTTCATTGATGTATGACTGAACAATGGGCGGTAATTGGTTTTGACTTGGGGGTGTTTGGGATGTTGGCTCTGTGCGCTCGGCACTTCCATTAGATACTAAAAGCTCCACGTGCACCTCGGCTTCCGCCCCACTCAATACTTCAAATGCCTGCAAACGCGGTCGGTAACCATCTAAACGTACGGCCACTTCGTACTTCCCTACCGGCAAATCCTTTTCAATATGTATGCCCTGCCACTGCTTGATAGGTTCACCATTAGCAGAAAGCAAAATCACCTGAGCGGCGGCTGGCACAACGGAAAACTTTAAAGAACCTACTTGCTGACTAAGATTGGCCGTTACGTGGGTGGTCTCCCCTAGTTTTACTTCAATAACATCCGAGAAAGGCGCGTGTCCTTCAAGTGTAATATCAATGCGGTAATTGCCCGGTGGATACTCAATTTGCCTCGCTCCTCGAAATGGTAAGCGGTTGATCTCGATACGGGCATTATGTGGCTGCACGTTGAATTGGATAACCCCCACATTCTTCTGCATTTCAAAAAAGTAGGCATTGCGTTTACCATCTTCAATTATTACGCGTTGCTTTTGCGTAAGAAAACCGCTTTTGCGCGCCGTTACTTCCACTTCACCAGGAAAAAGAAAGGCTCCGGATGACTTTGTTTCATCGGTGGTGGCCACCTCTCGTTCGTCAATGGAAAAAACCACACCCGCTTCGTTTGAGCCAAACAATACGGGAACCAATTCGAGTTTTTCCATGCTAAAACTGTACTTGAGCTCTTCCTCAGAAAGAAAAATGGTTTTTTCGATAGGCTTATACCCGTTGCGTTCGAGGCGCATTCTGGTTTCCCCTTTAGGCACACGAATGCCTTTGTTTACATCGTAGGGAATATCGTTGAGAAACAGAGCCGCGTCGGGAGGGTCAACGACGAAAACCAGGGGAATATCCGCATCGCGCTTTGCCGCAACGTTGAAGTAATAAACCTGCTTGGGCTGGGCATTGATTAACCCAATTCGTCCCTCAATAAATTCAGGACCCGCAACGAAGATGATTTGCCTGCTCGGACTAATCAATAACTCGTAGCGATTCGCACGCTCATTGTAGCGCTGCTGATTGATGCCTCCGATAGATGATCGAAAGCTCAGATTTTGCATAGCCGAATAAATGAGTAGCAAGGCATTATCCGGATATTGTGTACTCGCCTGTACAACCGAGGCGTCATCGGGATTGCGTTCTTCTACCAAAAACTCGTTGAGCAACTGCGCGCGCACGGGTGCTACAAACATTAGCCAAATGCATGATAAAACAAAAACACGTAAACCAAATAAATTCATCATCAAACAGTTTTACCCTCCCTACCAGAATTATTCAATTACTTCCGCCGTAATTCCCCTGTATTCGTCTGGCAATCTACCAATATCAGCACCGAAATAGGTGGGATCGCAATAAACATATTTCTTTCCGTTGAAACTGAAAACCGCAGAAAAATTTTCGGGATTAGGCAGCTCCACCGCCATACTCATGTGGCCGGGAAAGTGTAGTCCAATGGTATTCAAGCCCAACAATGTGCGAATGAGATAATTGAGCAGGAAAGTACGGTCTTCACAGTCGGCATAGGGATATAAGAGCACCTCTTCGGGCAAACAAAACTTTTCGTATCCAAATTGTTCATCATCGGTCTGATAGGGAATGCTGTAAAGCACCATACTGTGTAAAAAACGCACCTTATCCTCTACCCTTGCAATGGTATCGAGATAGGGCATCAAAATGCGACGAACATTGTGGTCGAAAGATGAATGGGCTTTTTCACTGAAATAGTAATTGAGCTCGAGCTGCGGAAGGGTTTGGTATAGGTCAACCGCGCTATTGTTAAACGGGAGAACAATCTTGTAAGGCTTTGATTGAAAGTCAAATTCAAAGGTTCGAGAAGCCTTCATCTTTGGTAGTTCCACCGCCGTGAGTTGTGCCAAATCAGGAGATTGCTCGGCACCGGGGAATTGCTCTCGGTAGGTGAAGAGTCGGCCCGTTTTCTCCCCATGAATGAGATAATAGCGTTGATTGTCAAACATAAAATAGTTTTTTGCGTACACTTGCTGCTTCACCGGGTAGGCGATGTAAAGTCGATTTTCGTCAAACATCAGGCGCAAATCAAAACCCAATTGAATGAGCACGAGCCACTCGAAAGCACGTTGTTCGTTAATTGCTTCAAAGTTTTTCTTGGTGATTTTTTGCACGAGGAGAATGATTCCCCAGTCGTTGAGATTAAAAGCCTCTTTTTGTTGGTTGAGGTATTTAAGTATATCGTCTAAATCGGGCGATTCGGTTGCTTTTTGCCAATAATCACTGATGTCGGTATTGGTGATTTTTCCTTGAATATTCAGTTTAGGCCAATCGGTAAGACGAGGGTAAATGGTAGGTGCGCGAAAGAATATGGAAGGCAAAAACTTGAGGTTCGACTCTGGTTCATCTGCAATGGGTAGCGGCGCTGGCGGGGTTTCTGAGGCGGTATCGGTGGGCAGTTCGATAATGGGAACTACCTCTTTAACTTCCTCTTCTGGGATGCTTGGGGGTGTTGGTGGTTTTGGTGATTCAAAAGGCTCTCCGGATTTCTGTAGCGCCACGTAATCCCATTCACGTTTGAGCATTTGCAGAAAGGCCTTGTTCTGGGCGTTACGAAGGGAGTCGATTCCTTGGCGGTGTTGTTCTTTCATGGCGGCCATACGCTGCATTTGCGCCTGTCGGTAAGCCTCAAAATCTCGATCAACTTGAGCTTGTAGAAGCAATGGACTTATCAACGCAAGGCAGAAAACGATTTTGAGGTGTTTCATATGTAAATAATTGTTTCTTAAGTTGTCATCCCGACATAAATATCGGGACAAGTTATGGAATGTCCTAATTAATTTTCATTGGAGCTTGTGAAGGCTACTACGTGGACATTTCATATGTAAATGTTTTGTTTTTTAAAGGTCATACGGAATGTCCTTGTCAATTTTCATTGGAGCTTGTGAAGGCTACTACGTGGACATTTCATAATTATTGTCGTTTTGGTTAGACCAGAGTATTTGATTTAGGTGTTTGGAAGCCACTACCAGCATCCGCACACGACCAAAACTAATCTAAGAATATTCGCAATCCAGCCATGAAATGAATATTTACACCACTAATACCAAAAGTATCATCATACAGTCCCCAATCCAGTTCATCCCAGTTAAAAAACTCCATCATGGCCGAGATATCAAAAATAAAGCTGTCATCATCGCCAAAGGAGAGTCCGCCGGTGAGCGAGAAGGTTTCTCGTTGACTATTCTCGTTGGTTTTGAACTGATAATTTCGAACCAGCATACCTATTCGGTACATATTTTCAAATTCAAAGCCCATAGATAAGGTATAAAGCGAAATACCATCGCCCGGATTCATCCCCGAGTTAAACCCATTAAGCTGCATTATTCTGCGGTTTGATAAATCCGCATACGAAAAATCCACAGACATCATAACTTCCGGAAAACGAAAAGCTACTCCACTGCGAATCATTAAAGGATCATTAAACAAATAGGTTGCTGAATCTGAGATGTTATTTCCATCAAAAACATAGTTTGAACTCTGATACGGTAGGGTCAGCGACAAACCAAAGTCAACACCCTCGGCGTATCGCTCTCCGGGCATAACTTTTAAATCATCAAAGGGAGTGGAAGAAACTTTCAAGCCAATAGCCCAGCTGCTTCCACTAAACTGGGTAGTAGTGGTATAATTGTTTTGATCACTAAAGCCAATATTTGAATTTAACGATTGTTCAACATTCTCCACTCTTTCACCCGTATAGCGGTTATAAACCACGCCTAATCCTAAATAATCACTAATGCTTAACCCTAAACCAAAACCATAGGCATTTCTCCCTCCACTGTGATCAAATCCTATTGTATAATCAACAAAATCAGAACCCGAAGAGTAGTAAATATTCCAAGATTCCTTAAAGAATCGATAGTTAGAAACTTGATGATAGGAAAATGCTGGAACAATACGAACATTTTGATCGGCCAATTCTATTGGAATTGCAATGGCAACATTATTTAGTCCAAAATGAGGGCCGTCAGAATCTCGACTTGTTTGAGCGGAAATACTTCCGGTAAGTGAAGAAGACACTTCCCCGGTAATCGTGGAAAGACTAAAAGCCGATACTACTGAGGTAGAACGCATCAGTCCTAATGCTCCGGGATTCCAAGTAACGGCATTTGCATCGTCAACCAAAGCTGTATAAGCCCCTCCGAGACCTTGAGCACGAGGGCCAATTTGCATCGGCATATAATCGCGGAAATAGCCCAACTGTTGAGAAAACAAGTCCTGGCTAACTAGGAAAAACACCATTAACAAAGTTATAGGCCAAATTCTCTTTACTTCACATTTCATATATCGCCACATTAAAAGTTAATGGTATATCGCATTTGCCAGTAATGCATTGAAATACTGTTGATATTGGACGGATCAATGTTTAAGTCATTGGTAAAAGCGCCGTCCATTCCACCACTGATCTTGGGATTTTCATACTTTAGAGTTAAATGATTTGAGTACACGGGAATTTGAAATTCAAAGCCAACAATTCTAGATCTGGCGGAGGTGTAATCAAAGCGATCAGGATCAACATAAACGGGTGCGCCTTCATTTATAAACTCCGAAAAGTTGGCATTCCAGCCTTCCCAATAATAATACAAGCCTATTCCGTTGGAGAAGGTATGTCCTAAGCGCACACCATATCCTAACGTAAACTTACCAGCCTCCACATTATTCTCTTGACAATTAATACAAGGAACCCGATGTTGGAATTGAAATCCAACGTGTTGCAAAGGAAAAAGAAGTTCTACTTGCGGAATAGGTCGTATTCCAAAACGCGCTCCCCAGCGCTGAAACCGCAAGGCATTTTCAAAAACGTATCGCAAAATGGTATCTACATCATTCACCTGCATTGATAAGACTTCTCCTTGCAGTTTGGGATAATCAAGAGGGTCTATTCGATCGTAGAAGGTATTTTGGAGTGAGGAGAAAAATGGTTCAACGGAAACACTAAAGTTCTTAAAAATACCAGAAGCATTTAAATTATAATCCATTCTTAGTGATAACCCAAAAGGAACCACCATACTATTTTTTGAAGCATCTTGAAAACCATACCTATCACTCTCAAAACGAAAAAATTCGCTATTTGGGTTATAAATGAAATGATGTCTATCGTAGGTTCGAAGAGTTGTTCGATTGAATCCCAAGGGGAAATCAATGCTTGCAGCAAAATAAAAGCCTTCATTTGCCGCAATCCGATGAAAAGTGCGAGAAGATCTTCCTATTGAGGGCTTTGAGGTAGGCTTAACGGCATTTCGTGTAGTAGTTTGTTGTGATCCAGCCTGTAACGACACCTCTACTCTAGTCCGCTCATCTTTTGAAACTTCAACCCTTCTGTTCTGCGTTTGATATCCTGAAGCTGAAACCTCAATTGTGTAAGAACCAACCGGTATATCATTAAGGATATTCACACCACGCCAAGTTTCCACAACTTTGCCGTCTCTACCAATAAGTTTTGCGTTGGCAGTAGCCGGAGTTACAGAAAATTGAATAGAGCCAACATGAGGTTCTAGACTAATGTCTAATTGCATGGTTTCGCCAAGCTTAATATCCACAGTTCGAGAAACGGGCTCATAACCTTCACGCTTTACAGTAACGGTGTACATACGCGGTAGTAACTCAAAACTTCTTCCTTGACGCCGATCACCATTGATTTCTACTACAGCATCCCTCGGGGTCACGTTTAGCGATAATGTACCCACGTTTTTTTCCAAGTCAATGCGAAAGGTGTTTGGGGAGCTTTCAGATATTTCTATTGTTTGAACTGTTGTTTTGTATAAGGCCTTACTCAATGTAAATGTATAAACACCTGGAAACAGAAAATCTCCAAAAGATTTAGAGGCATCTGTACTCCCTATTTCATCATCGCCTAGTTTAATCCTTGCACCCTCCACATTTGAAGTTATCGTATAGGGGCGCAAATCAATTTCATCTAACTTAAAATTATAATTTACCTGCTGAGGATCAATGGTTATTACTTTTTCAATACTTCGATACCCCTCCCTTTCCAATCGCAAATTTACCTGCCCAACTGGTGCGGATACGGACTTATTTATTTCAATGGGAATTTCATCGATATATAGTTTAGCATCTTTAGGCTCTACGATAAATATCACTCGAGCTTCGTCTTGCCCACGGCGTTCCTCTACTTCGTAGTAAAAAGGTTGTTTAGGACTGGGATTAACTAAAGCCAATCGCTGCTCAATAAATCCGGTGGCAGATACAAAAATGATTTGCCTTTGTGGAGTAATAAGAATTTCATACCGATTAGCTCTATCGTTATAGCGCTGTTGATTGATTCCCCCAACCGATGAACGAAAACTAAGGTTATTCATCGCGGAATACACGAATAATATTGCGTTATCAGGATACTGGACACTTGCCTGAACCGCTTGAACTTCATCTGGCTCTCTCTCTATTACGTGGAATTCTTTCAAGGATTGAGCTTGAATGAATGCCGTAATAAAAAGAAACATTACGGGTAAAAGTTGCTTCATACACTAAACGTCATTGCTGCAATAACTAATTATTTGATTATGTCAAAATCCCCTAATTCAATGACCTCCTCCATGGGAGTATCTTTTTCAGGCTGCCAAGCACGTACGTGAATCAAAGGAAACTCTTCATCCTCGAAATCAATCATTAGGAAGAGATAGCCTTCGTCGCCGTAGGTAGAAGATCGCCATCTTTGCTTTAGGTTTACCCCGTATATCTCGTCGTTGATACCGTGTTTAACAATTTCTATTTCGTCGAAATTCACCGAGATAAAGGCATTGCGAGCGAAAACCCGACGCAGGTTTTCCATGTATTGCTCCTTATTGTATTTGATGAGTTCCACCTTTCGCTTTCCGAGAGCCCCGCTCATATCAATACCTCTATCTGTTTCCTCGATAACGCGTCCGACTATGATGAGTGCATTCTCACTGAATGTCATCTCCAGCATATCCAAATCTTTTCGGTTATAGGCTGTGCGGAAATTTTCCAGAAAATCAAGAATCATTTGGCGGCGGCGAAAATCGGTAAGTGATTGACCTTGTTGCATAAGATTCCGGTAGCGGTGTTGGTCGATACCGAAGTAGATATCTTCTATCTTACCGTCTGATGTGAAATTGATAACAAGTTCTTCGGAAGCAAAGTCTTTTCCATCAATAACGCTAACGGGTATATTTCTCAACTGAAAATTACCTCCTGGAACGCGCAGAATACTGAGTGTCAAATTCCGTTCTAAGCAGCGAAACGGACTCGTTTTCCAAAGTTCGTTGATTCGAGATCGTGCAGCAGAAGTCACTTGTACATTATTCCAAGTCAAACTTTTACCAGATGCACTTGCCGTATTTGCATCAGCTAATAATGCATTTACGGAGGTAAGGATTGATTTGTGCGCTGCGGAATTATCCAAATTAGATATTTCTACTTCCGTACGATTTTGTGCGTACAAAAAGGAGGTGAAAAACACACTGAAAGCTACAATAAAACATCTACCCATATCGCAATATATCCTTTAAATTCATTTTCAAAATTCTGGTGAACGTCATTGGTTTTCAGATTTTTTCTTCCAGCCTGCGAAGGAGCAAAAATGTGATCTACGTTTTTTGAATCGGCATTTATCAAAAATACCCAACATAGGTCTGGATTGATAAAGTCGTCTTTTTTACCCCAGGTTGCTCTACCGGCATTACGCAAATCGCGCAGTTTTAATTGCAAGGCATTGAAAGAGCTGATTTGCGCAAATTCTCTGGAAATATTATCGAAGCTAATATTTTGTGATTCCGATCTACCTTGATTGGTATTGTTTCTATCTGAGGTTTGAGTTTGGGCTACTGGTTTGGGTCTGGCGTTAGGATTTCTCACTGATTTTCGCACGGCGAGTTCGTTCAAACCGTTGACCACCAAGGTTATTTCATCCGGAACATCTTCTTGGGAAATAACGAAAATCTGATTGTTTGATAATCTACGATTTCCACTTTGCCACTCAAATGCTCTAGCGCTTATGTTCTTTAAAACGGGCGTAAACACCATGTTATTTGCTTTTTGCTCAATGGTGAAATCAACACTAACTAATTTAGAGTAATCGACTTCAAAAACAATTTCCTTCGAAAAAGGGTGAGCTTGCAAAAGGTCTTGAAGTTCACTGGAAACATTCATAGGAGCAAAAGATAGATACCCCCGAATGTTTTCTCTTAAATCTGCCGGACGCTTTATGTATTGAAATATTCCTCTACCACCTATGAGGGTAGATTGAGCGTTAAGCGAAGGGGATTCAAAACGGTAAGCAAATCCACTTTGAGGCTGGTCAGTAACCGTCATATCTAGACTATATTGTTCTTCTAAACCTGCGCTTCCCGGAATAGGACTTCCAACTTTGAGGCTAATAGAATTCAAGTGCTCACGCAAAATAATACCTAGAAAAGACTTCGCATCACGAATTTCTCTTCCATTATAATCAACAGAAATAGCAATGGGCGATAGAAAAGTATTTAAATATGCCGTGTAAACATCAGGCAGAAATTCTATTCCAAGAGAGCTTTTATATTCCATAACGTTAAAATACTCTTGTACCTGCTTCTGAACTTCGGCTGCACTTCGTTCTAAATCATCCTGAGAAATATATACGACCACGGTAACATCCGTACTTCGACGGCTTCCTTGACATACTACGTGTCTTAATCCTTTCAGTCGAATAGTAGAAGAAGTAGAAGAAACCATTTGGAAATCCGTACTCACTTCACCCGAAATTTCTTTGGTGCGCAGTTCTGAGGCCGACTGCACATTGGTAGAAATTTGATTTAAGAGAAAATCTCTCGCAATATTCAAGGCCATCTCTTCCGTTTCGGCAGAGGCTTTTGCGCTAAAATATCTTGGATTAGAAAGAATATCTTCGCAACTCTTGGCATCCACAAAAAAAGTGGTGACAGAAAAGAATACAATCAAAAAGCCAATTGATTTCATTGAAATGCTGATAAAGGGTTATTCATTATCTATTCGTATTTCAAGATTCAAGCCATCCCCCTTCTCACGATGAACTTTAAAAATGTCTTTTACATTGTCATCCGGAATAAAGGCATAAAATTCCAACTTAGGAATCTCACTATTAATAAATCGCTCTTGATTTGCAAAGAAGAGATGTGCGTAGTTAAAGGTTTTGTTTTTGATGTAGAGAATAAATTGGGTTTCTTCCTTGCCCAACCATAATTCCCAAACATCTGAACCAAAGAAATCATTGAGTTGCGCAAAACTAACATTAAGACTATCGCGCTTAAATCCGTATTTAGGTACAATTAGTTGTACTTTGCTAGGGCTACCATCAAGTTGAAAGTGGGTTTGAAATAAATATTGCAGAATAGAGCCTAAACCATCAATCTGATTATTTTCGTTGTGAAAAACAACCTTATTGAGCAGACCATACATACTATCAATAGGCTCCGAAATAGAAGTTACAATCGATGATTCTTCTATTTGAGTACTGGAGGCTACTGAACGGATTTTTTGAACTACATAATCGCCCAATTGCTTTTTGTCCATCCCCATAAAAGCCTGAATATCATTTTTAAAAACGATGAAGGATGTCCCACCAAAGGTCAACTCAACACCTAAAGCCAGAGAATCATCCTTCTGCGACCACTGCCATTCACTCATGGCTGGTAATAGCTCAACGTACGCGTTTCGATCACTTCCGTACGGGTTGTTGACAATACGGCCGAATTCTAAAAAACGTGGTGATTTAATAAAGTCCACCACCCTTTCCTTATCAAACATGTACCCTTGGGCGTGTATATCCGTAAATGACGCTGAGAAAATAATCAAAATAAATGCAATACATTTCGCGTTCATAATAGACTTAAAAACAATACGTTGAATAAATATCATCCGATAACTAATTGATTTTTGCTTTAATACTGACGCAAAGGTATAATTTAATGCTTGATTAAAAAGTATTTATTTTTAGTTTTGCATTAACTTAAAAAATAGAAAAAATGAGAAAAACTATCTTTTTATTACTTGCTCCTATTGCGTTTGGATTGAGTATGTCAAGCTGTAAGAAAAAAGAAAGCACGGTTCAAACTGGCGTATCGAAGGGAGAAGTTGAAATTACCCTTCCGTGTTCAGAATACAAGTCTGACGATCAATTTTTTAGAGCCTTTGCCTTAGGTGAGAGTATGGACGGAAATGTTGCCAAACAAAAAGCCTTATCTAACGCAAGAACCGAACTTGCAGGAGCTTTGAATTCTACCATGAAAGTGGTTGGTGATAACTACATCAAATCATCGTCTTTTAATAATCAGGAAGAGCTATTGGAGCGCTTTGAGCAAAATGCACGTACGGTAATCAACCAAGAATTGCGTGGAGTGAAAACAGTGTGTGAACGAATGACTCGCACCGCTGATTCTAAAAACTTCCGCTACTATTTAGCGCTTGAATTAAGTGGTGGTGATTTATTTGATAAATACTATCAATCGCTTACTTCAGATCAATCTTTGAAAATCGACTTCAATTACGAAAGATTCAAAGACACCTTTAATGAGGAAATGGCGAAATTTGAGAATCGCTAAGCTATTTGTGAAAATGATGGCGCTTTGATGCACCGTCTATTTCAAAATTCTAAACTGGGAAGATTGAGTTAAACGCTCATTCTTCCCAGTTTTTTTTTGAATGAAAACACGGGGTCATTTACCTCCGCTTGTTATCTCTGTAAAAATTATGATCGAAATTTACCCCAAGACGCATGGTTAAACGAAAAACGCGGAAATCATCCCAGCCTCCGGCAAATTCTACTTTACCCACTTTGTAAATATTATCGAAGCCAAAGAACAACTCGAGGAAATGATTATCAAATTCACTGGAAAGGTAATTGAAACCCGCTACCAAATGAATCTTCGTCCTGTTGATAAGCGGAAGCTTGGATAATAAATAACCACCAAAGTTGTGCTCAAAATGCGCCTCCACAAAGTACCTGTCTGTTGAGTTATTGTAATAACGCATTGTTCTAAACTGCTTGATGTCGGAAAACCGATCTTGTACACGCTGAAGGAAGATGGTCTGCAAACCATTAAAATGCTTGAAATCAACAAACTGAACATTATTTCGATTGATGAACCCTCCCCCACTCACATCGAAACGAGTTGTTCCCGCATTCCCCAATCTTGATGTTGAACCCATACCCACGGCAAGAAAATCAAAATCGGTAATGGCGCCTAAAACTGGAAGACCTTTTTTATACTGTGCATAAAACTTTGGGTAGTTGGAAGGCAGGTTGATTTTCCTACCGTTAATCATTTTATAACGCTGAAAAAGTTGATACGTGATGTCCATATCGATTGTCATAGCGTTGTGACCAATAAATCCTGCATCACGAGTAATAATTCGCGGATCACGCGTTCCTACATCGTTATTTCTATCAAACTCTACTCGGGCAAAAGGACTCCAAGAAGCACCCGAAAAATTGATGGGATTATCGATATTAGCTAAGGCATTTCTGCGGGCGTATTCTAAACTCACATTGTATGTCAAACCGTTAATAAACTCCCGCTCCCAGCCTAATTTCCCGTAAGCTTTATTGTAAAGTCGTATATAATTTCGCCCCAAGAAAATGCTATAAACACTATTAATGACGGGTAAAATAGGATTGGCTTCGTTAAACTGAAATACATAATTCCCAAAATCCAAGGTAGCTTTTGATGGTGTAAAATAATCGTATTTCCATTCAATTAAATTGCGAAATTTCAAACGATTATCGGAAAAACCCAGACGAAACTCCAGGGTATTTCGTAGGCTTTGATCATCGAAATCAAAATTAGATTCTTGTACCAAACGCGTATAAAAACCCTCCACCGTATTATACCCCGTACCGTACCAAAGAGGATATATTCGCACGTAATGCTTGTTCTGGTAAAAGGGAAGGTTCATTCCTTTGATAAACAAGGCTTGGAATGGCCTGTCCGTGTAATACTGTAACAAACTATCCGCAATATCTCCCCTCTCCCAGCGCTCTCTGTACAATTCATCGTCCTGCAATACCATTTGCTGACGATGATTTAGGATAAAAGGCTTCGTAAACTCCTTGGTGGGTAATGCTCCCGTAAAATCTTCAAGCGCAATTGGTGTGTATGGTAATTTATCGTCGAGAAAACGGAAATTTTGGTACACTTGAACCGTTTGGTATTCACCTGCTGAACCTAAAATATCAAAATGGAAAGTAAAAAAGGTGGCTAATGGACGTTTATAAGGATCATTGTCCAGATTGTAAAACTGTTGAATCGACAAGGTATCAACAATTTCAATTTGCTGATCAGAAGAAATCTTCAAGTCAATAAAAACCAATCCTGTACTGGCCGAATCCACCCAGACTTCGCCGGTAAAAAAAGGTGAATAATTCCGTTTTGGCTTGATGGAATAGACATAAAGCGATCGGCCCGACTTTCGAGAAACGCCATCAAAATGAACAACATAGTTGGATTCATAATCCTCATCAAAGGGTGACAGATAGCCTCGTTTGGAAATCTCAGAAAAAAACAAGAAACGCTCGTAGGGATTAATCAAAAAATCTGCACTTTCCCTCCAGCCTAACTTACTGATAATACCCGCTTCTGACCTTTTCATTACACGTTCGGTTGACAAATTTGCTCCAACAGTATAAAACTCTGAAGCAACCTGCGAGAGATAAATCACCCCGGTGTCTGCCTGACCTGGAAAAAAACGACCCGAAACATAGGGTATTTCTCTGGGAACTTTGTCGATGTAGGTTTGCGAAAAACGAAAAGATTCAGTGGAAAGCTTTCGATATTTACCTGCTCGGAATTTACGGAAATCAACCAGTTTTTGGTATAAACTATCAGCAAAATCATTTTGCGTTACAGACTCTATTTCGCGCAATCGAACATAAAAATCAAGTGTATCTTGTCCTGGTGTCACCGCAAAAGGTTCCAGTACATACCGCGGATGAAAAAGATGATAGGTTGTATTTAATCGCAAACGCGCCAAGCCTTCGTCGTTGAGCAAAGCCGGGAATTCGCTTTCATCATCGGGTGAGACCAAAACCCCAGAGGTCAAAGGCTTAACAGTAGAATCCTCATTAATCAATAGGCGAACATACCGATTATTCTGAGCCTGAGCTAAGTTCCAAAATAGCAATAAAAAAAGAAAGCCCGCAAATTTCGCAAGTTTAGTGAAAAATAAATTACGTTCTTCCTCTTTTCTGATATTCATGCCCAGGACTAAGGGTATTTTTCAAAAAATCAACAAGCTCAAAACTACGGTTGACTAACTTATATTGAAACTATGTTAAACATGGGTTATTCACAAATAATTGTAAACAGAATTGACTAACTAGTGTCTGTCCATAAAATCAAAGTGGCTGCTCTAGAAAGTTCGAGATCGAGGCTTGCGAAGTTTGAAAATCAATGAGTTTACTGGAGTAAATGATTTTATTTTCAAACGAGCATAACGAAGCTATCGGACTTTATAGACAGACACTAACAAATCACGGACAATCGCAGATACAACGCAGTGGATAACCAAAATTCTTAGTGGCATTTACCGGAAAACTTCCAATACCTGAAAAGCGAAAAGCTCCAGCGGTATTGTTTGAATTCTGCTCGGCCGACCAAAATACGCCCCAGTTTCCGCGATTTTGCACATCGCCCGCTCCTCCACTAAGATTTCCTCCAGCGTGAATTTTCAAGGTTGAAGCGAAGGCATCCGACAGTAAACCTGTTTGACCTCCTACTCCTCCCTGCGCAGTAGGAGCATTCAAATAGGCATTCCATTCCGCTTGGGTAGGAATGCGCCAGTCGGCACCCAACAGTTGAGTACACGGATCGTTAGAAGATTGCCAATTCAGATTTTCGTTAATCGGATTGATCCACGGGGTATTGGGCGTGCGCGTAGTTCCGTCGTTTACGTAACCCTGACTACGATTAAACTGAAAAAACCACCCCGCCGCAGCATCAGATGCATCGGTAGCAGAAGTGGCCTCCGCAGTAGCGCCAATATTCATTTTTGTCCAACACTTATCTCCTCCAGGGCCAGACCAATTTGCTAAAACCGTACTATAGGTTCGAAAAGCGAATACCACACCGGCAGATGGTTGAAATCCCGCCACAAAACCGTGACTTATACTATCTCCACACTGTAAAGGCGAGCTTTCTGTTAGCGTCAACACCTCCGAATACCAAGGGTCGCAGTCGCCCTCCAAAATCTCCAAACGGATGAAGGCCGGGAAGCTATCGGCCACGGTTTGTAGCATCAGCGTTTGCTGCCCCACAATAGGCGACCAAGTAATGCTGTCGTACGAAATCTGCCATTGCAACTGTCCACGCGCCGAATCAGCGGTAATCAATAAAGAATCTGCCGACATGACCGAGAGGTTTTGTTGGGCAATGGAAAAAAACGGCAGAAACAACAAAGAGAGTAAGATTCTATTCATTTTCGTGAATGAATTAAAGTTTGACTTAAAAATAGCTGGAAGAATTCAACTGATTGATTCCTTATTGTAAAACAATCTTTCTAATGATTTGGTGACCTTCATGCGTGTAAATTAAGGTGTAGGTACCACGAGTGAGTTTATCAACCTGAAGTACAACCTGATTTTGTCTAACCTCAGTAGATTGAATCACCCTTCCATCCAAGGTCAAAAGACGCAACTCTCCATTGGGAAATGGTAAATCTATATTGAGGTGCGAACGGGCTGGCACTGGATAGATTTGCATGCTTCGATCTTCAAATTCGTTTACCGAAATATACAAAAGCATGACATGTACAGAATCTAAAGCAGTACAGTTGCGAGCATCGGTAACCTCCAAAATAAAAGTTGTGTCTATAAAAACTGGTGAACCATCATAAGTGGGGTTGGAGGCGGTATCTGAAGACAAGCCCGGCAAATTAGGCATCCACATAAAAGAATATGGAGATGTACCACCTATGGCTGCGGGACTGCCGCCCAGTACGATAGGTGTACCATTTGGCACAACAGTATCATTACCCGCATTCGCAAAAAGCTCAGGTGGTTGATTTACACTAAGGTGCACTTGATGGGTGGTTTGTCCAAACAAAGGCTGAAAAAGCGCAGTGAAGAAGAAACCGGCTAGTAAAAAAAGAGAGAGTCTCATAAAAATAGGGTTTTATTCTGCATAAATCGTATCTACCAAATGCTGGTATTTCTTTTCGATATTCTTACGCTTGAGCTTGAGGGTTGGAGTGAGCAAGCCGTCTTCAATCGTCCACGGCTCTGGGGTGATTTCAATTTTCTTCACCTGCTCCCATTTGCCAAAGCGCTCATTGTAATGACGAACTTCTTTCATAATCCGCTCTTTTACCCTATCCATAGCAACAACTTCGGAAATATTTGAATATTTAATTTCCTTGCGCTTACACCATTCTTCCAGGAAAAGAAAATCGGGTTGGATTAATGCCGAAGGGTGTTTTTTCCCTTCACCAATGACCATCACTTGCTCAATAAAACGACTTTCCTTAAAAACGTTTTCCATAATTTGCGGAGCGATGTATTTCCCTCCACTGGTTTTGAAAATTTCCTTCTTACGGTCGGTAATCTTCAAATATTGTCCTTCCTGAAACTCACCAATGTCGCCGGTATGGAACCATCCATCGGCGTCGATAACTTCCGCGGTGACTTCCGGTTTTTTGTAGTAGCCCATCATTACGTTTGGCCCTTTGACAAGAATTTCTCCATCCTCGGCAATCTTCACCCGTACGTTTTTAATCACTCTTCCCACCGTACCGATTCGGGTTCCATCGTTTTTCGGGTCATTCACCGCTACTACGGGAGATGTTTCCGTTAAACCGTAGCCTTCCTGAATATTCACTCCGGCGGCCAAGAAAATTCTGGCCAAACGCGGGTTAAGGCCGGCGGCGCCAGAAGCAATTGCTTTTACCCTTCCTCCCAAAGCTTCCTGCCATTTGGAGAAAATGAGCTTACGAGCAATCTTCAAGCGGAAATGATACCAACCACTTTTTCCGTGAATGTCGTATTCCTCAGCTAAGCCAACCGCCCAAAAGAATAAGGCCTTTTTAATTCCGCTTAAGGCCGCCCCTTTATCCATGA
>JBHYFA010000055.1:0-20006 GCA_051859825.1 Schleiferiaceae bacterium | reverse complement strand
CCATAGCGAAATTATCGGACCGCACGCCCTTCCCACTAATGCTATGGGCAGAGAATGTTTGCAGTTGATGTGGAGATACTACCATACCAGTCAGCGTCTGTCCCAAAGTTCTGGTGCCCGAGACTTCCTCCGTTTAGACGACATCATCGTTTCCGAAGGAGAAACACCTACGAGTCCTCTCACAACAATCGAGGGAACTGGAGCGGGTATTATCAGTGGAAATCGAACAGTTATGCCGTCGGAAACCAATGGCTACGGAATCAACGTCATTCCGGGAGCTACCTACGATTGGACGGTGACGAACGGAAGCATTCTCGCTGGACAAAATACTCCGCAGATTTCTGTGCAATGGGGAAGCAATGGGGTTGGCAGCGTACGCGTGGATGTGCAAGATGGCGACTGTCACCGCATAGCCGAGGCAATGGTAAACATCTCGGGGATTAGCATTGAGAGTTTTAATGAAGACAAAGGAATTGTGGTCTTTCCGAATCCTTCTAAAAACCGCTTTCAGTTACAGCTAAATGAAGATCTTCAAGCTGAGAGTCTCAGAATCATCGATGGCTCAGGAAGAGTCGTGTACGAGCAATCAATGGCCAACCAAATGGAAGTTGAGGTTGTCCATAACCTTCCTGCTGGAAAGTATAACTTGCAGGTTCTTGACGCACGAAATGGCATTATTCACCGCCAGGGATTAATCGTGACTACGCATAATACTCGCTAGCGTCGAGCATATTGCACAAAAAAACTGCTGACATGAAGTACATATCAGCAGTTAAAATTAGAAACGCAAAAAATTACATCTGGTAACGGGTACTCTCAGGAGAAGCTGTTTGGTAAGATTTTGCAAAATTCACCAACTCGACCAACGAGCGCGCACCTAGTTTACGCATAAGACGCAATTTGTAGGTGCTTACAGTTTTATCAGAAATTTCTAATTCCTCAGAAACTTCTTTGTTAGAGTAACCGGAAGCCAATCTGTTTAAAACTTCGCTTTCACGCTTAGAAAGTTTTACTAGCGGCTTAGGATGCTTTTTAGAGCGCACACGCTTGATAACTTCACGGTTGAAGTACTCTCCACCACCCATAACTTTTCTGATGGCTTTCAAAATCATACGCGGCTCGGTATCTTTGGAGATATAGCCGCTTGCACCAAGCTTCTTGGTTGCAAGAAGATAAAGCTCTTCGGGGTGCATGGTGAGCATAATAATTTTCACATCAGGCTTCAACTCTTTAATGTGACGAATTGCAGTCATACCATTCATTTTTGGCATGTCGATATCAAGCAATACCAAATCAACATCATTGGTCTTAATAAGCTCCAAAAGCTCTTCCCCATCGGATGCTTCTGCAACAACTTTTACGTTTTTGTCTCTGTTTAAATAAAGCTGTAAACCTTTACGAATAACGATGTGATCGTCAGCTAAAATTAAGTTAGTCATAATAATTTATTAATGTGGTTCGAAATCGCTGCAAAGATACAAAATTATACCCTAAAAAAAACCTAATCTACTTAAATGTTTCGGTTTACGCGAAATTTCTGTGGTATTTCACATACGGGAATAGGTTGCATTTTGTGCTTATTTCGGTTGTGATGAGACTTAAATAATTGAATTACTTTGGATTGACTACTAGTGTAATCACTTTCTGATATATTATTTCTTAACTCTTCCATCGCCCATTCCATCTCGTCATAGGTTGCTCCTATTTGATCTTCGTCACTCCGATCATCATCCCATAAGCCATCAGTGGGTGGTGCGAGTTGAATATCTTGGTGTATATCCAAGAATTTAGCAATCTGATATACTTCGGATTTCATTAAGTCGGCAATAGGACTAACATCAACTCCCCCATCACCGTATTTGGTGTAAAAACCTATTCCAAAATCCTCCACCTTGTTTCCGGTGCCAACAACCAAAGCAGCGTTGGTCTGGGCTATTTGGTACAAACTGAGCATTCGTAATCGCGAACGTGAATTTGCCAAGGCAAGCAATTCTTGAGGAGAATCACCCGCACCCATAACATTTTTAAAAACATCGAATACTTCCGTTAGATCTATGCTTTGCCCTTTCACATTTTCATATTTCGACTCCAACCACGCAATATGATTTCTAGCTCTACTGTGTTGATTAGCCTCTTGATGAATAGGTAAATCCAAAACCCAAACGGGCAAACCTGTTTCTGCGGCTAAAGTTGAAGTTACCGCACTGTCGATTCCTCCTGATACACCAACCACAAAAGCTTTCATGCCAGAATTTTCGGCGTATTCTTTCAACCACTGTACAATGAAGGGTACGGCCTTTTCTGGCAAAATCTCAAAAGAGTATTGCATGGACAAAATATTATTTTGATTTATAACCTAATGCGGTTGGTAAAAGTTGAACACAATCTAAAGAAACTGTCCTCAAAAAAATGTGAATTAAAAAATGATTCCCACATTGAAAGCAAACCAGGAGAAACGTGGTTGCTCAGCTCGTAAAAAATCGAGCTTACGATTATCAATCTGGTTCAATACCGATCGGTGAAAATCTAAAGATAATATGAGGTGGGATTCGATACCTAAATCGTATTCAACGCCCAGACTTCCGGTGATAGTAAGCAGTAGAGGATCTATATTTTGTCCTTCATCACTAATACTCTCAACATTAATAAACTCCGTATTCTCACGATATTTCACACCAAAAGAGCCCCCCACTCTAGCAAAAACCGTCCACTGACCAAAGTTGATGGTTTTCATTTTGAAGGTCAGAGGCACTTGAATGTAACTCGCCTGTAGATTTACCGAGGTGTCGCCATCGGCGGTAGATAATCGGGTTTGCAAACGAGGAACCTCAACTCCGGTATTAAAGGAATAACGCTCATCAAAGTATCGACTTACGGTGAGTCCAAAGCCTAAATCCACTCTAGGCGAAGAATTAGCCCGGTCGCCGGAGGTGGGCATGTAAGCAATATTAGGTGAAATTTGCAACCCCATTCTGTAGCCCGTTTGCGCTTGAGCGTATTGAGCGTAAAAAGTAAATAAACTGATCAAAGCAATACCTGTGAGCTTTGCGTAAAGCGTTGTACTTTTGCTGTACATCATTTTGAAAAATTTAGGTTCAGTTCACGTATTAACAGAAAGTATGCCCTCATCCATTAAGTCCCTCCTTTTCTGCTGTTTTATTTTTATTTCCTGCCAACCCGACGATAGACCGGATGTTGCAAATGTAGAGGCAAAGGTAAACATTTGGCGCTTTGATAAAGCATTTTTTGAAACCGACACTGCGAATTTCTCCCAAGAAATTCAGAATCTTCGTCAATCTGAATTCAAATTATTCTTTGAATCCAACCCCACAGAGGCGTTTTGGAGGCAGCAAAGAACCTTAGATTTCATGAATGAACTCTATTCCAATAGCAAAATCACCTTCGCCAATATCAACTCGTACGTTCTTGATTGGGAGAAAAGCTACACCTACGCTAGATATTATTTCCCCGATTTACCTAAGGAAATAGACCTTTTCACCTACATCTCCGGATTGGAATGGGACTTCCCAATCATCTTTGTTGATTCTCTAGCAACGGCGTTTTTAAGCTTAGACTTGTTTTTGGGCAAAGATCACCCTGCCTACGCCCGCCAGCCCGAATACCTGCGTTACATCCACGAACCCAATCATATCACCAATGCCTTTATTCGTGAGGTTTTGTACGGAAAAATTACCCGTCCACAAAACGATATGAGCCTCCTCAGCGAAATGATTTACCACGGTAAATACCTCTATGCCTTGGAAAAAATCACCGGACAAAGCAGTCCTGTCCAACTACTGAACTACTCCAAAGAACAATTCCAATTTTGCCTTGAAAATGAGCGCATAATGTGGCGCTTTTTCCTTGAGCAAGATTTTATTTTTGACCAGAGAGAAGAACTTAAACGCAGGTTCATCAACCCGGCACCCTTCAGCAAATTTTATATGGAGTTTGACAACGAAACTCCCGGCATGATTGGTCAGTGGATTGGCTGGCAAATTGTCCGCAGCTACATGAAAAATAACCAGGAAGTAGAACTGAGGAAAATGTTGGCAAACCCGGATCATCGGGCTATTTTTGCAGCCTCAAAATACAAACCCTAAAAGTGTGAATATCCGTAAAGATTGATTGGTTCTTGATTCCTCCCAGCCTTTCCGCTTAGTCACATTATTGTAATTCAAAACCCAGATAAAAACAAAATGGCTCATCATAAATCACAAATTCGTTTTGACGTAGAACTCGACGCTAATAAAGTACCCGAGAAAATCAAATGGACCGCCACCGACGGAGGTGTGGAGGATGCCGATGCCCAGGCTATCATGCTCGCGGTATGGGATGAAAAAACCAAAGACTGTCTTCGTCTTGACCTATGGACCAAAGAAATGACCGTGGATGATATGAAACGCTTTTTTCACCAAACCATCCTCAGTATGGCGGATACGCTCGACCGCTCTACGGGTGAAGAACAAACAGCGATGAAAATGCGAAAGTATGCAATGGAGATGGCGAAAGACTTGAAGCTTATTGATTAATGTTTGTCTATAAAGGCCAAAGAGCGAGACTTGAGGCCTTAATAGCATCTGGGCTTTAAGTACTAGAATTTAAAATTCGGTTGCCGTGTTCCATCATATAGGCACGCGCCGCCTCATAATCATTGTGAATCTCCCCTTCGAGAATGGCTTCGCGAATGGCGGTTTTTATCAAACCCACTTCTCTTCCGGGAGGTAGATTAAAGGCGTCCATTATTTCCTGTCCGCTGATGGGCGGCTGCCAGTTTCGCAGTTTATCTTCCTCCTCCACCTTCACCAAACGACTCCGAACTTCCTGAAAATTGTTGAGATATCGTCGCTTGCGTTTTTCGTTTTTGGTGGTAATATCGGCTTCCACCAGTTTCATTAAATCGTCGATGTCGTCGCCAGCATCAAAAAGCAAGCGGCGCACGGCGGAATCGGTGACGTTTTCGTTGGTCAATGCCGTGGGACGTGAACTCATGGTCACCAACTTCTTGACGTACTTACTCGTGGAACCCAATGGCAGCTTGAGTCGGCGGAAAACGTTATTAATCATCTTTCCTCCAACGTACTCGTGACCATGGAAGGTCCAACCTACTTTGGGATCGAACTTCTTCACTACGGGCTTACCGATGTCGTGCAACAAAGCCGCCCAGCGCAACCAAAGATTGTCGGTGTGCCTACTGATGTTGTCCACCACTTCGATGGTATGGTAAAAATTATCCTTGTGCAACTGACCCTCCACTTCTTCCACGCCTTGCAGGGCGGCAACTTCAGGGAAAAACTCTTGTAATAAGCCCGTTTCAAAGAGCAAAGCCAAGCCAACGGAAGGCTTTTTGGTTTGCATGATTTTGTTAAACTCCGTGATGATGCGCTCGGCAGAAACAATCTGCAAACGTGAGGCATTTTTACGTATGGCCGCCAAAGTAGGTGGGTAAATGGTGAAGCCCAATTGAGCCGCAAATCGCACGGCACGCATCATGCGCAATGGATCATCAGAAAAGGTGATGTCGGGATCCAAGGGCGTGCGAATGATTTCACGCTCTAAGTCTTTCAGTCCATTAAAAGGATCGATAAACTCACCAAAATGTTCGGTATTCAAGCGCACAGCCAAAGCATTGATGGTAAAATCTCTGCGACGCTGATCGTCCTCCAAACTCCCATCTTCAACCACCGGCTTACGACTATCACTGCTGTAGGATTCGCGGCGTGCTCCAACAAACTCAATTTCGATATCTTGGTGACGCAACATAGCCGTACCGAAGCGCTTGAAAACGGCAACCTGCGGATTATCAGGAAGCTGTTTGGAAAGTTGCTCCGCCAAATCAATCCCACTACCAACGGCCACGACATCAATATCGTTGGGAAGTGGGCGCTGGAGCAAATAATCGCGTACGTAACCACCAACCACGTAGGCATTTACACCAAGTGCATCAGCAGCGGCGGCTATTTCCTTGAAAACGGGGTTACTAATAATTTCTTTTCCTTCCATCTGGAACTATTGTGCTTTACCTACGTACACTGCCATCAGCAATACCACGATAAGCACCCAATAAATGAGAATATTAATTCGCTTGATTCCCGACTTTTGATCTTTGATTTCGGGCTTATCTTTTTCGTCAAAATCTACCGGAAAAAATAAAGGATAAAGCATTAATGCTTCATTGCGCATTTCCTTTTTCACGCCAGAACGCCAACACGCCCATGGCTGAGCCGGCTTTTTGCGATATTTCTTCAAATGCAAAAGCTCATACTGAATAGCCACTTTGTACGCATAAAGCACAAAGAGCACGATGAGTAAAAGGGAAATAAAAATGGAAAAAATACCGCCAGCAACCATGCGGCAAAAGTACGTGAGAAAGCTATGCTATACAAGATTATCGAAACGACAATATCGAAAAAAAAGCCTATAGCGAACGATACACAGCCAGCGTTTCCTCGGCCGTTTTCCGAGTAGAAAACTGCTCCAGTTGATGAAAAGCTTGACGTACGATTTGACTTCGAAGCGCCTCCTCCTGTAAAACCTTGATAACCGCCGAACTCAGTGCCAAATCGTCTCCGATTGCCGCTAACAATCCCGTTTCTTCATGCACAACCATTTCGGGAATTCCTCCGGCATTGGTGGCAACTACCGGCACCTTACAAGCAAAGGCATCAAGCACAGAAGTACCCAGCCCCTCCATTTTGGAAGTCATCAAAAACACGTCTAAATCAGGGAGCAACTCCTCAATATTGCGGTGAAAGCCCGCCAGAACAAGCTTATCTTGAAGCTGATACTCCGCAATGAGATTTTCAATATTGCCACGCTCCTCCCCTTCCCCAAGAATAACAAAACGCGCCTGAGGCAATGCTTCACTCATGCGCTTGGCCACCCGCAGAAAAGTGGGATAGTCTTTATGGTCGGCCAATGCAGAAGTGTTTCCAATCAATGGAACGTCGGGAGAAACACCAATAAGCGCACGCAATTTTCCCGTGGGCTGAGTATGCAAAAATCGTTGGGTGCGAATACCTGAATGTACGGTTACAGCTCGTTCGGGTGCTTCGATGGATGCGGCTACAATTTTGCGAATGGCATCAGATACGCAAAGAATTTTCCGAACATTCGGATGGTTGTACTTCCGGCGAGAACCTGCCGACTGAGCTACGGGGAAATCAACACGCCTACTCACCACCACGGGCGTTTTCATTCCCAAAAGTGAAGCGATGTAAGCCGCACTATGGGCGTGAGAATCGTGGGCGTGGACAACATCATATTCGCGGGAAGCATTTAGAAGCTTAAAGGCCAACAATACATTCAGCGCACTCATTTTTTTGTAGGGTAGAATGCGTGTCCAAGATTTATTTTCGAGAAAATGATGCAGCGGTTTACCCCGAATAAGCGCAATATTCTGTTCCACGCTCAATTGGTGCAGTTCCTCTACCAAATAAGCGATTTGCTGCTCCCCTCCTCTCCAGCCTTTGGCGCCGGAAACGTGTAGAACCTTCATGAGGGAAAAACCTTTTTACCGGTTTGAGGGTCGAAGAAAACTTCACCCGCCTGCATACGGTAGATTTTTACCGCCCGGATGAATTTAGACCACGAAGTATGCGCGGCAGAAATAAATCCCGGAAGTCCATCAAGAAAGCCGAGTTTGAGAAAGTAATCTCGGAAAAAGGCAAACCAGGGCTTCACGACCACATCAAAGGCGCCTACTTTTTTCTTATTTACCCGATCGGCTGCCGCCCAAGTGGTATAGCGATCGGTCTTGCGAATCATCGCGGAAAAGCCCTTGTACGTATTGTGTTGAATGGGTACAGTAAGATGCCCAACACTGCCAGTGCATTGGATTTCGGCATGCACGCGCTTGTCTTCATACGCACATAGGTCACGCCGAAATAGCCGAATCACCTTATCGTTTTTCCACAAACCGAAACGCATCTTTCTACCCATAAAATGATTTTCGCGGGGTAGCCAATAGGCGTCGTGTGGTGGCTTAGTGGCTAGAAGGGATTGAATTTCAGCAACAGAGTATTCTTCCAGCCACTCATCGGCATCGAGGAGGAGAATCCATTCGTGGGAAGCTTGGGGGATAGCCCAATTTTTTTGACTGGCAGAATAGCCATACTCCCGTTGAATGATGCGGGCACCAAATTCCTTAGCAATCTCTAGGGTAGCATCGGTAGAAAAGCTATCAACCACCAAAATTTCATCCGCAAAACGCACCGACTCCAAGGCTTTTCGAATATCCTTCTCCTCGTTGAAAGTGGGTATGATGGCGGTAAGTGGCATAAGGCTGCGTTTCTAACTTCCCGACAGCACGTATAGCAGAGAGAGTCCACCAACGGCAAAACAGTAATAAGCGAAATAGCGCAAATTGGCACGTTTTACCAACTGAATCATCCAAGTACAAGCAAGGATACCCACGAAGAAAGCAGCGATAAATCCGGCGGATAAGGAGATTAATGAAATGTGTTCGGTAACAAAATCTTCCTTCATTAACGTACGCACATCGAGCAACATTTTACCCATAATCAACGGGATAACCATTAGAAAGGAAAAACGGGCTGCACGTTCACGGTCGATACCTAAAAGTACGGAAGTCGCAATTGTAGATCCACTACGAGAAATCCCCGGCAAAATGGCAATGGCTTGAGCAATACCGATGATGGCCGCGTGGGCGTTGGTAACTTTCTTCTCCGTTTTCTTTGCTTTATCAGCTAAAAAGAGCAATAATCCGGTAATGAATAACATAGAGCCAACTAACAACACATTTCCGTTGAAATAAATCTCAAATTGATCTTCCAAAAGCAAGCCTACAACAGCAGCCGGTACCATGGAAATAATCACCGCAAGAGCAAAGCGATTGGCTTCGGTCATGCGCTTGAGTGAGAGACCTTTGAAAATTTCGCCTACGTCTTTACGGAAAACCACAATGGTACTTAAGGCTGTGGCTCCGTGAACGATTACGGTGAATAACAAACTTTCTTCTCCAAGGTCGGTTTGGTTGAGAATCACTTTTCCTAACTCGATATGCCCGCTACTGGATACGGGCAAAAACTCGGTTAAGCCTTGGATAATTCCCAGAATGATGGCGTCGAATAAACTCATTCTTGTTCGGTTTTATTGGGAAGAAAAATGGCGAAAATTTGGATAATAAAACCAAGTATGATGAGCGATGGCGCAAGTCGAATACGCTGAAAATTAAAAATTTCGGGATTAAAAACATTGGGGTCGTCGGAACCTCCGCCGCTCATTAAAATGTAGCCAACCACCATAAATAGCAGGCCAATAATCATAATGACGTAGTTTTTCTTACCAAAAACAAGGGTAGTATCGGTTTTGTCTTTTTGCATAATTAAAAGTATAAATCGTCGGTTTTTAAATTGAGATACGTTCGCACCGCAAAGTACGTACAAAGTCGGGAAATCAATATCCCGGTAATGATGAGTCCCGGAGGTATCCACACAAAGAGGTTCCACTGGTTGTACAACTCGAGTTCGGGAATCCAAGTATTGATGTAAAACAAACACAGGAAGAGGATTGCCGATGCCAATACACCACCGAGGAGTCCGTGTAAACTACCGGTACGCAAGAAAGGTCGGCGAATAAATCCACGGGTGGCTCCTACCAATTGCATGGTTTTAATGATGAATCGGCGACTGTAAATGGCGAGTTGGATACTACTGTTTATGAGGAAAAAGCTGATGACCAAAAGAAGCAAAGCGGCGGCGAGCATGAAAATACTTATGCGTTCGAGATTACTGTACACCAATTCTGCTAAGTCTTCATCAATGATGATTTCCTGCACCACCTCCGGATCATTGATACGATTTTTGAATTCTTCCAAGAAGCCCATTTCTACATAATCGGCATAAAGGAAAACGTCGATGGCGTCGGTAAGGGGGTTGTCGCCCAGATAGGCTAAAAAGTTCTCCGCCAACTCCTGCATGAGAATTTCGGCTGCTTCATCGCGTGAGATAAACTGGGTTTTCTTTACCCCTTCTAATCCAGCCAGCGTTTTTTGATATTGCCGAAGCTTCATTTCGTTTGCCTCCGGCTGCAAAAGGATGGTAATACTAAAATTCTCGCGGACATTGCGAGAGAGATTGTCGGCATTATAAATCAATACCGCCAAAAATCCCAGTAGAAAAAGCACCAAAGAAATGCTGATGACCACCCCAAAATAAGAGGATCGCAATCGGCGGCGGTTGAATTGTTCAAATTTTCGAGCCATGCGGCAAAGAAACAAAAAAAAGGGGATAATTCACAAAAAATAGTCAGACCCTTAGGCACGGACTTTTTCCTCACTTTCCTTCCATAATACATCGAGCACGGCTAACATTGCCATACATCCGAAAACGGGCAAAGCGGCCTTATCAATATCGAGGAAGTTGTTTACCAAACCATGCGAAAAATAGGTGACCAAAGCCAGAAAAGCTAGCGTTGCTGCGTGACGCCAGGATTCTTTAGGCAAATACAAACTCAAGCGGAAGCCGTAATAAAAGATCATGATGACCATTATTATCATAATCAAACTTCCCGGCCAGCCCATTTCCGCGAGGGGGCCGATGTACTCACTGTGAGCATTTCCTACATCGCCCTGATTGGTGGAGATGATGG
The DNA here is from genome assembly GCA_051859825.1 of Schleiferiaceae bacterium. GTDB lineage: Bacteria > Bacteroidota > Bacteroidia > Flavobacteriales > Schleiferiaceae > CSBr16-58. Next base: position 9,395 of record JBHYFA010000055.1, on the reverse strand, counting down.
TTTTTTCGTTGGGATTCTGATAAGGTGCGTACAAAAACATGTACGTACCCGGTCCAAATCCGGTGTGCGGTCGTTCCTTCCACATCCGCAATGCCGATTTCCAGCGGTTGAGTCGTTCGGTATTAGACGCATCCGTGGTTACGTTGGTCACGGAGGATAGGTGTTCTTTTTTATCGTCTGATGAAACGGCTTTGGTCTTGGTCAATCGCTCATTGATGCTACTCCAACTTAGTGCGAGTACCACAACCCCTAATCCCAAAAAGCGCAGGAAATTTCTAAAGCCCCAACCCAAATACAAGAATCCCGCAACCCCCATCATCAAAATTACACTTAGCCAGGCTGCCCGGGTATATGAGAAGTAGAGGCCAATGCTAATAACGAGCGCCAGAGCAACATAACCAATTTTGGTGAGGATTCGCTCTTTATATAGCAAAACCAACCCCCAAGCAATGGTAAAGTACATGGCTAAGACCGCTCCGTAGGAAGTATGTTCTTTGAAAAATGGGTACATCACCCAGGTACCACTTTTTTTGGTAAAACCGTATTGACCGTGGTGAATGAGGGTATAGATTACGGCGATGCTCAAGGGCACGAGATAGGCGAGATAATAAAACTTGTGATTCTTTTCCTCCTTCAAAATCAACGACATGAGATAGAAAAAAACCACAATCATCCAAAGACGAGAAACGAAGTACTTCAGTGAAACGATAGGCAACTCACTGATGATGGCGGTAAAGAGCATCCACACCAGATGCACGATGAGAATGATGGAAAGTGGATGTTTAGCCAGCTTGGGGTAAAAATTTCCGTAGTAGGCCAAACGAATAAAAAACAGAGCAGTGAGCGCCACGAGAAAGGGCTCATTGGGAAAGTTCATGGTTGACCCGAGGTTTTCAAACTCCACATTAATTGATAATGGAGTAGAAAGAATGATAAACCACAAAACGTAGTCTTTAGCCAGCAGCACACTCGCCACCAAGGCCATCCCGAAAGGAATCAACAAGCCCCAATACCATTCATTGGCGAGAAAGGCAGCAATGAGCGCTACAAAGCTCAAACCACCACCAATAATCATCCAATGATACGGGCTAATTCGCTGCATTATACATTTTTACGAATGGTCTCCACCACAATGATAAGAATCAAAGTAAAGAGCAATGCCGAGAAGAAACTCACTACTACGATGAGACTTCGCAAAGGATAGGTTTTGCGCTCGGCGGGAAATGCGGTGTTAACGGTAAAGACGGCGGGCAAACTCTGTTCAACGTCAACTTTTGCCTGAGCGTATTTGGTTTTAATTTTCACAAACTCCTCTTGAAGCAGTTTAGCTTCGTCGCGCAAGGAAACGTAAACTCCACCATATTTAGCCAAGGTGTCGAGCTGATTCTGAATGGCACGAGTTTGTTCACTTCTGGCTCCACGAGAAATGATCGCTTGTCCGAGTTGTTCTGTCAAAGCTGCTGCCTGGGTTTCGTAATCGTGTACACCACGAAAACGCAGCTCAGTAAGCTCATCTTCCATAGCCTTGAGTTGGGCACGCATGGCATTATATTCACCTTCTACAATAGCCAAAGCCTTCTCAGCTCGCTCACGTTGAATGCGGGTTTTCACCTCATCGAGTAGAATTGCAATGTCGTTGGCAATAGCCGCAGCGGTATCGGGTGAAGTATCCAATACTTTAATTTCCACCGACATAAACTCGGTTCTGCGGTAACTGATATTGTTATCGTACTTCTTGTGAAGTTGGGTAATTCTGTACGGATGATTTTCCTTGATTTGATAATGATTCATCAAGTCGTATTTATCGATAATACGCTGACGGATTTCATCGGAATTGAGAATTTGCAATAGCTGATCGGCTTGCTGCTCTTCACCAAATTCCAGTACGTCTTGCGAGCGCGTCATTCCCGATTGGGGCAAAAGTGCTTTGGAAACCGAATAGGTGGTTGAAGGAAAAACAACCACGGTGGATTTAAAGCGCGGTTTGATAAAATATGGACTAGAGAAAATAACGGCTACCAATGCGGCAGCGAGGGAAACAATCAATAGAGGTTTACGCCATTTCCAAGCAAAGAGTACAATATTGCTGGAGTCGAATTCATTTCTTGGGGTTCCTTGTTCCATAGGTGGTGAAAATTTGCGCAAAAGTAAGTTAACGAGCCCTTTTAAGCCGGTTTTTTTTAAGCTACTTCATTGTCGCAGGGCAAGTAAACGCCTAACTTGTATCAATCTAAACCAGAATGGCGTTGTCATAGCAACGAGTCCACCCAGCAATAAACTCATTTGCCAGGAAAAATACATCATCAGTGCGGAAAAGATAATCCACTGACTCAACATCATCATTCCCAGACTCATCCATTGTGATGAAGCGATACGAATGCGGTAAATTTTTCGTGCGGAATACATTTGCAAAAGTGCCGCAGTCCATTGGGTAATTAGTGTGGTAACGGCTGCACCGAGTTCACCGTAATAATAAATCGCGATAAGGTTGAGGAAAAAATTCACAAGCAAACCACCAACGGCAATGCGGTTAAGCACCTTGGTTTGTCCGCCCGCAGTAAGGGCTGAACCAAAGAGATAACCGAGGTAGAATGCGGGTAAACTGGCCATGAGAAATGCGAAGGTCAAAGCCATTTGTGGCGTAGCGTGGCGATAGAAGACTTCGATGAGTTCCCGATGAAAAAACACACTTACCACGGTAATGCTCAACGAAATACTCAGCAAGAGATTGAATGAACTGCGCATAAGCGTGCCGTAAAAGGCTTTGAGTTGGAGTTTGCGAGTAAACACCGGTATCAAGACAAAACTAAAAAGCACACCGATTTGAATAACCACGTCGAGTAAGCGGAAGGCACCGGCGTACATTCCACTCGCCTCCTCTCCCCTCATGCGTTCGATCATCACCCCATCCATACGGGTGTATAATCCCATGAGTAAAATGAGTGTAGCATAGGGCAAAGCTTCCTTGAGACGTTTACGCATGATGTCCATCTTTGGACGTAGTGACATATTTGCCAGCTGCTTACGTAGCACTACAAGAGCAATAAGCAGCGCCAAGGTATAAGCCAGTGTTTGTCCGCCAATAAAATAGCTCAACTGAAAATCCGCAAAGCCGTAGAGTAGAATACCGATGAGGATAACCATGAAGAGCTTATCAGCTACGGAAAGAAAGGCGTCCCAGGTAAACCAGCGCAATCCGCCAACATAGGAACGAAGAAACAACAAACTCGCCAGGAGGAATTGGTTTACCCCCAGCCAGGCCAGCATTTTTAGCATTCGCACATCGTAGCCCAAAACGATGGCTATGCCGCCCACGCTCAGCATAAATAGGAAGAAGAGTAGCAATCGCAAACCAAGCAGCGAAGAAAAATGATCGCGAATTTCCACCGTTTCACCGGCTACATTGCGGGTATTCGACATATTGATTCCCAAATCGAGAAGAATGGCAAACATCAAACAAAGGTTGAGCACGGCGAAGTAGCCTCCATAGACTTCCGGTCCAAGGGTATTTTGCACGGCCATATCTATCCCGAATACCCAAATAGGCTTGATTAAGATATTCAGTGCGAAAAAGAAACTAACTCCCCGAATGAATGATGCTTTCATGGGGGCAAAAGTAAGGCGGATATGGTTTGTTTAGGCGTTGAGACGTTGAGACGTTGAGGTGTTGAGGCGGTGTATGCTAAGTCAGCTAAACGACTCAACGACTAAACAATTTATAGGCGTTGAGGCGATATATGCCAAGTCAGCTCAACGACTAAACAACTCAACGACTAAACAATCTAAAATGTGCAAGGGCGTTTAATACAGATTTTTTATTCTTTCCTCAAGAGCCTCTTGAGTAGTCGCCACAAATTGAATTTGAACTTCGTTGTTTGTTTTGGTGGTAATGGTTTTTTCAAAAAAGTATGGCGTATCGTCATTTGCGGATATGGCAAAAATAATTAATTCCATGCCGATGGGTATGTTTCGAAAAGCCGGCACCTCAGTTTGACCATACCAATAATTTTCAGACAAAACGCTGTTTGTGTCTTTGAAAACGGCAAAAAATCTTGAAAATTCGTAAATGTCTTTGTCAAAATTTAACACAATATCTGATTTAGGTCCTGAGAAATTCAAAAACCTATCGCAGTTAATCCAACCTAACCTTCGTAATTTCAAAGGACTATATCTTGAAGGGTTTCCCAAAAAAACTTGCGTTCTAAGTTCCTTTAGTTCTTCTTGAGCCTTTGCTTCATTTTCCTGCTTTATTCTCAGATATTCCTTGTATTTTTTTTCATATTCCTGCGAAGCGGCTTTATAATCTTCACCTTCAAAAACGGGCGTAACTTCATATTTCCTTGAAATTTTCTTTCCGACTAAACTTACACCCGAAAAAGTAATGATGTACTCACCATCAACTGTGGATCTATCTATTTCAACATGATGCCAGATATTATTGTCCGCATCATCCGGGTTATAATGGCAGTTGTCATTTACCCTAAAACTAACATTGTTATACTGTTCTAATTCAGGAGTCAAAGCAAATTCATCAATGGAAATGTTAATGATTCGGTCGTCTTGATCGCTAAATTCTAATGGTTTTGTTGGTCCCTTTATAGCCTCGGAATCTGGAGATTCCAATTCTGAAAAAAAGGCAGTGTCGGTATTCAAAACCTCATCTAATGAATTTGATTCAAATTTTTCAGAAGTTGAAATCCAATTCATTTGACCAAAACTATCTCTTTCTCCCATAAACAGCTCCATTTTCTCTTCTGTTAATTTGGGGAATTCAACATCCAGAAACATATCCGGCTTTATTTGAAGTTGTTTTCCGTTGGATGTCATGTTCAAATAATACGCTCCCCCCGTTATAAGAATTTCACCGTTAGAAACCGTTTGAATATTGGAGCTAAGCATGCTTTGAATGTCGATCAATTCCAAGAGCTCAACTTGAATATTTTGGTCAATGGGTGAACCGTCCACCGTTTCAAGTCGATTTGGATCAACATGTATTATGGTTCCTTTTTCGCCCGTAACGCTTGATTCTTTGTCTGAAGACACGATGAATATTTGAGGCTTTTCTGCAATATTAGCAAATAGATCATCAATCTGTTGCAATTTCTCAAGGGGATTGACTTCCACTAATTTTTCCGAGCTGGAATTACAACCGAATAATAGGGCTGTAAAAACCAAAAAAATGAATGCGTAATTGTACATAACCGATTTTACAGGATTTAAAAATGAGCTGGGATTATTGCAAGGATCAATCCTCCAAGTCAAAATACTTTTTTCAAAAGCAGCTTGACACTTTGTTAGAAACGATTAAACGCACGGAATTATTATTTAAGAGCGTGATCCAAACAACCCAAGTGACTGGGCTGTATGATCGATAGAGAGAAGGCTTGAGGCAAGCAACGCCGTCCTCCATCATTACCGCTACCGAAGTTAGCGTTCAACATCGCTTTCATCGTTGGCTCTTCGAGCCCGACGAAAGCTTAGCTGTTTTGTATCTGTATTTCAAAAATTATTCAAGTATATATTCGCCTGATGCATCTTTTTTAGGACCCATCAACCCAAGGTTTGGAAACATTTTTTTACCCAAGTAAAAGGCAAGGAATGAGATTAAAGCTGCTATTGCAATTACGAATATTCCAAAAGGACTCTGAAGGTCTCCTCCAAAAGATTTTAACATACTCATTAATCCAAAAAGACCAATAATTTTATATAGTTGTCCGTTGTAATTACGGATTTCCCAAGCAAAATAAATATTAATCAAAGGAAAAATAATTGCAAATGGTAATGCATAAAGACTAACATCTGATAGAAAGGAAAAAACAACTATAAGTTTAAGCAAACTAGCTAGTAATAATAAAAAAATCAGTATTGAATTTAACGATTTAAATTCTGACTTAGACTTTTCCGTTGGAATTGAAGAAATTACTTTTGCTATCGCATCTTTATCATAGTACTCTGAAGATAGTTCATCTAAAATCACTTTACGTGGAGTTTGAGATAGTAGTTTTTCAGCAACTAGCTTTTTCAATTCTTTATACGCGATGTGTTTTTTTGACATGCTACCTTATTTGTAGTTTTAAGATTTGCTACTAACTTCTCGCGCACAAGGATAATGACGACTAAAAATGTGCAATCTTACCGGTTCAACTTTTAGTTTCAAAAATACACAAAACGCTCGATTCAGCAAACATCTCGGAATTATAAGTTATGCTTTATCAGCTAAAGTAATTAATTTTTCCCTTATCTGATTTTTGGTTTCAAGGTTCAATTTCTGATACCTATCTTTCAAATATTTATCAAAATAAAAATCAGCTTTTTCTTTATCGTCTAATTTAGCGAATAAAAAGCTTAGAATATAAATTTGGTGAGGGGAATGGAGGTTGTTGTAATGGTTTCCAATTGAAATTTGTGTCAAGCAAGTATTCTTCTGAATTTTCATTTTTCTATCAGTCCTCATATCTGCTTCCTTCAATAATCCCAATATATCTGAGGTGCAGAAATCCAACTCCGAATCTAATTACAATTAGTATCAATATAATCTTGAGTAGCTTCATTCGAAGTCGGTTCTATTATGTTGCCTAACGTTTTTGGTATAGCCAAAGTAGTGGATTTGCGAGCTTCTCAACTATCCATCGAGACAAAAGCCCACGCGGGGCAGCGAACGAGAAACTACCGCCAAGCCCCGTTATTGTTGGCTATAATTTGATGGCGCCTCATTGTTTTATTTTTCAATCCACCATTTCATTTCTTCTATTTTCTTTGCTTCAATTACTTCAGGGTCATTATTTTCATATCTGAGTGAAGTTACAAAGCTCTGCCAACCATATTGCCAATATTTTTCATCAATCATGAGCTCAGAAGCTCCTATATCAAGTGCTCCACTGTCTGGTATCCGATAATCTCCCCAATTACATTTTCTTTGTGCACCGGTGAGATAACTTGTCCAAATACCTTCAAACTGATTATTCATAAATCCGGCAGCAGCAAAGGCTAAAGCATCGTAATTAAGTTTATCATTTTCGTCTATATAAAAATCTGTTCTAAATTCTCCAGAAAATGTTCCGGTACCTGACTGCTTTGAGTCTTCAAAGAATTTGTATTTCCCGCTAATAAATCCCTGGTCAATATAGTCTAAATCGCTTTCCAAATATTTTTCGGCTTTTGTTATTGTTATTATGCCCTGAAAATCGCAAATGTTTTCACGCACCTTGGTTTTACCATAAATAAAGTACTCAAGTTTATTTTCAGGATTTTGTATCACTGAAATAAATCGAACATGAATTCTCTGATAGTTGTCTCCAATGTATCCTAATGGTGGAAAGCGCTCCACATATCTGTCACTATGTTCAATTCGAATACTGTCTAATATCCATAAAATAGAAGCATCTCTCTTTTTTATTTCATCAATGAAATTTACTGTCTGTGTATTCTGTCCATAAACAGAAACGCTGACAATTATGCTCAATAAAAATCCGTATTTTTTCATATGTAAATTATTTGATTCTTAAAGATCATCCCGACACAAATATCGGGACAAGTTATGGAATGTCCTTGTCAATTTTCATTGGAGCTTTGAAGGCTACTTCATGGACATTTCATGTCTTGTATATTTTCAAAGGTATTCAAAGGCACTTCGTGGTTTTTCATGGCTCGTTAATTTTTAAAGGTATTCAAGAGCGCTTCGCGGTTTTTCATGCGCTGTTTATTTTCAAAGGTATTCAAGAGCGCTTCGCGGTTTTTCATGGCTCGTTAATTTTTAAAGGTATTCAAGAGCGCTTCGCGGTTGTTGGCTCTTCGAGCTAGATGAAAGCTTGGCTGTTAGTACACGTTATTTCATTCCCATCTTACTTTTTATTTCTTCCCATGAAGTCTCAATATTTCCATATTTCAAATTAGGGAGTGCCTTTAATTTGTCAAACTCACTTTCTGGATAATTCCAAGACGAATTAAATCTAACTAATTCCTTCAATTTGAGAATTGGGTCAAACGACTTATCTAAAATTCTGGTATTTGTCAAGCTAAGATATTTAAGATTTGTTAGGTTCTCTATTGGCTTTAAAGATTCTATTTTTTGGGTTGTCCAAATGCTTCCATCTATTCCAAGTCCTTGTAAATTTGTCATGTTGCCAATATCGCTGAAGTCGCTGACTTTATTTAATTGATCAAGATTTAAGGTTGTTAACCAATTTATGTCTCTGAAAACTTTAATGTCTTCCACTTGTCCTGAACTACCAATATGTAAATGTTCAAGTTGTTTTAGTTTCAAAAGAGAGTCAATTCTTTTTATTCCGCTCCATTTGATATATAAGCCTTTAAGATTCTTAATCTCACAAGCAGCTTCAAACTATGTTCCATTTTTCGGTGTTGGATAATGCTTTCGCTGCACCAGTTAGTTTATACTTGGTAATGGGGTTCAATGACTTGAAAAGAGCATCTATTGCTTTGCCTTGTTGCAATTGCTCTAACAATGCGCCCAATAAAGCCCTTGTGGCTGGCGGATATTTTAAAGCTAAGCGAACTAGTGTATTGATTTCTTGGCCTGTAAAGTTTTTAATGATTGCTAAAAACCGTTTGCAGGATTCTTCTATACTGGCATCAGGTATTTTTTTTATGTATCGAATAGCATCCAGTAACTGCAACAGAGGAATATTCTCTTTGGTGATGGTGTTTTTTTGCTTTACAAAAGCAATCGTGTAGCGTTCTCTCTTAAAGTTAGGACGAACCTGATTTTTGCCTATCTGTATAGTATTGCTTACCTGTGTGGTTAAGCCCAACTGATTGTAAATGCTGTAACCTGTGAGATAGCCCGTTATTTTTCCGTTTTCTTCCAACAGGTCTTTTACTACTTGTGCTTGATTGGGTAGAAGGTTGCCAAAAGGGGTATTCTCGGGTTTGTAGTACTTGCCTTTGGACAGTTTGGCAATCTTGCCCGAAGCTACCATACGGTTTAGGGCTTTTATTACCGCTTCTTTTTGGCTCACATCAGTATTAAAGTCGGAATAGGTGAATACATAACCCTTAGGAAGTCTATCTATAGTAAACGATATGTATTCAGCTATTTTCATTTCATTTTTTATAATGCAAAGATAGTTTATTTGTCCAGTTTATTAGAAAAAAAACTGGACATTTTGAAATTCGATGAAATATGGCTAAATATGTTATTAAACACTTCTAAGTATTTAGAAATAGTTCCGTCTGGTGCTTCAATGAATAAATTATCAGGCAATATAAGCGAATCCTAATTTGTCCAGCTCAATAAATGACTGCAAATGGAATGTCCTTGTCAATTTTCATTGGAGCTTGTGAAGGCTACTACATAGACATTCATGTCTTGTATATTTTTAAAGGTATTCAAGAGCGCTTCGCGGTTTTTCATGGCTCGTTAATTTTTAAAGGTA
>JBHYFA010000054.1:0-20214 GCA_051859825.1 Schleiferiaceae bacterium | reverse complement strand
AAAAGCCAGTTCGAGCTTGCAGAAAAATGAAGCAGTACAGCAACAAACCCCACCATAATGTTTGATCAACAAGCTTCCCGAAGAGGAGCATTTTTTTTCTTCGATACCACCATAAAGCCACAATGGCTCCCCCCAAAAATAGCATGAGATAATTAGGATGCATGGAAAAAGCCGCCAAGCGATAATATCGAAATACTTCCGAGTTTCCCGCAAAATCACCGGAACCAAAATAGCGACTAAAGGCACGAATTAAAGTAGCAATAGCTAGAAGAAAAGGCACACCTGTCACTATTTTAAATACATTGCGCTTTTCCAAGCGAGGCCAAGCCAAAACCAATCCCAATGGCCACAAAACCAGCATCAATTTTATGGCTACACGGCGCCAGGCATCTTCAACATCTACAGAGTAAAACACTCCTACAATGTAAGCCAAAAACAAAAGTGAAAACCACCAAATAAGGGTATGCTTTCGGAGTGTAGAACGCAAAAAACCGTAGTCGCCCCAAATTAAAGCTGAACTAAGAAAAAGGATATTGGCTGCGCTATTGATAGACTCCTTGAAACCCATGGACAACAAGACCAAGAAAAAAAAGAAAGTAATAATCTTGTTACCAATACTTTGACTATCGGGCATGCCGTCAGGGTTTTGAGCGGTGAATATACAAAAAACTATCTCCACAAATGAAGTATGTTTTTGCAAGCCATTTTGGATTTTCTAAAAAGCGAATTATGCCGTACTTTCACGGCTTAAAACCTGACTGATTTTTTATGGATTTGGACAATATTCTTACGATTGATATTCACACACATATTCTACCCGAACATATTCCCGATTTTAAGAGACGATTTGGATACGGAGGATTTATTCATTTAGATCATCACAAACCCTGTTGTGCCCGTATGATGCGCGACGACCACTTTTTTCGGGAAGTAGAATCAAACTGTTGGGATGCTGAAACCCGAATGAAAGAATGCGGTCATCACCATGTGGATGTGCAGGTTTTAAGCACCGTTCCGGTCATGTTTTCATACTGGGCAAAACCCAAAGATGCTTTGGAAGTTGCCAAATTCCTCAACGACCATATTGCCGATGTAGTTCATCGCTATCCAAAGCGCTTCGTAGGATTGGGAACACTACCTCTACAAGACCCTAAACTGTCGATAGAAGAACTCAAGCGTTGTAAATCTATTGGACTAAAAGGGATTGAAATAGGGACTCACGTAAATCAATGGAATCTCGACGACCCCAATTTATTCGAGGTTTTTGCCGCTTGTGAAGAGCTCGACATGGCCGTTTTTGTTCACCCTTGGGATATGATGGGAAAAGAAAACATGCCTAAATACTGGCTGCCTTGGTTGGTAGGAATGCCCGCGGAAAGTTCATTAGCCATTTGCTCTCTGATTTTCGGCGGCGTTCTCGAACGTCTTCCTAATCTTCGCGTAGCCATCGCTCACGGAGGCGGATCATTCCCGGCTACCATCGGTCGAATTGCCCATGGATTTGATGTTCGTCCCGACCTCTGCGCGATTGACAACCCCATACGACCAACCGAATACCTCGGCAAGTTTTGGCTCGATTCGCTGGTACATGACCACGACATGCTCAACTACATCATCAAATTGATGGGATCAGACAAAATTGCTTTGGGAACCGATTACCCCTTTCCTTTGGGAGAATTAGAGCCCGGTAAACTCATAAAAACCGGGAATTACGATTTACAAACAGCCACCAACCTCCTCAGCGGATCCGCATTAGGCTGGCTCAATATGAAAGACAGCGATTTCAAATAACAAAAATCACCATCAACCATGGACTCATCTCCATTATCAGACCTGAGCACCACGTCCAAAAAAATAATTGGGTGGGTGGGATTCGCTCTTTTCATTCTCCTGTTGATTGCCGCCTGGAGCATTGTGAAATATATCCTAGTTGCGGTGGTTTTCACCATTATTTTGAATCCACTAATGCGATTATTGGACAAAGTAACCGTCTTTAAAAAACCCCTTAATAAAAACATCAAGGCGCTAATAGGTATCATTGCCATTTTCGTAATATTTGGAGGCATCATTTCCCTTTTTGCTCCCAGGGTGCTTTCGGAGTTCAAAACCATTTCCAACATCAAACTCGAGGACATCAATGAATCGCTGGCTTATCCTTTGCAAATGGTTGACGAGTTTGTTGAAAAATATAACCTCAGCGCCGAACCAGATTTTAATAGTAAAAAATATGTGGAAAAAGAGATTTTCAATCTTGTTGGCGCAGGAAGAGTTACCTCGGTTTTCACCAACTTAGCCTCGGGAATTGGCAACGTATTTATCGCCGTTTTCTCGGTTATTTTCATCACCTTTTTCTTTTTGAGGGAGAGAGAACTCGCCACCAATTCCGTTATTTCCATTACACCCGACAAGTTTGTGCCCCAAGTGGAAAACATTCTCCGCAAAACCCGTGTTTCATTGAGTCGGTATTTTATTGGGGTACTTATTCAAATCACCCTCGTTGCCACAGTTGTTTCTACCGGATTAGCCATTTTCAACATTGAGAATGCTCTCATTATTGGCGTGTTTGCAGGACTCATCAATATCATCCCCTATTTAGGCCCTACGCTGGGAGCAATTTTCGGAGTATTTGTAGCGCTTACCACAAATTTAGATATCGACTTTTCCACGCAATTAACGCCGTTTGTTTTTAAAATCGTCAGTGTTTTCGCCTTGGTGCAAATGATGGACAACTTCATTTTTCAGCCCTTCATTTTTTCCAATTCTGTTAATGCCCATCCACTGGAAATCTTTTTGGTAATTATGACTGCGGCGAGCATTGCGGGTATTACGGGTATGATCATCGCGGTGCCAACTTATGCATTTTTACGTATTGTGCTTCGTGAGTTTTTCTCTGAGTATAAGGCTATTAGAGAAATAACCAAAAAAGTAGATAGTTGACTGTCTATAAAGTTCGATAGCTACGTTATTCACAATTTAAAAAACCTCTTTACATAAAATCATGTCAAGCATTTACACTTCACTCGACCAAGCCCTTGCGCCAATAAAATCAGGTGATCGCATTTTTCTGCAAGGCTCCGCTGCCACTCCCGCATTTTTACTTAATGGCTTAGTAAAACGCGCTAATGAACTGCGAAATGTAGAGCTTATTAGCATTAGCACTTTTGGTGATTTGGAGATTACTAAACCGCAGTACCGAGATAGTTTTTTCTTTAACGCCTTGTTTGTTTCGGCAAATATCCGCTCAGCTGTAGCCGAAGGAAGAGGCGACTATGTTCCTATTTTTCTTAGTGAAATTCCTCGTCTGTTTGAATCGGGATTACTACCGGTGGATGTGGCTTTATTGCACGTTTCACCTCCAGACAATCACGGCTATTGCTCCTTAGGCACGTCGGTGGATGTTGCCCGCTCAGCATTGACACACGCAAAGTATGTAGTGGCGCAAATCAACCCTCAAATGCCTCGCACGCATGGCGACGGACTCATTCACATCAACGAAATCAATGCTTTAGTAGAGTGCAACGAGGCTTTACCTGAGATTTCGTACAGTGCGAAAGTTTCTGAAGCCGAGAAAAAAATCGGGGCATTCTGCGCGGAAATCATTGAAGATCGCTCAACTTTACAAATGGGAATCGGTGGAATCCCCGATGCTGTGCTGAGCTGCTTACACAACCACAAAGACCTCGGAGTACATACTGAGATGTTTTCCGACGGCTTGCTTCCGCTAATTGAAAAAGGTGTTGTTACCAACAAATACAAGAAACGCCATCCCGGAAAAATCATCACGGCTTTTGCGGCGGGCTCGAGAAAACTCTACGATTTCATTGATGACAACCCAATCATCAACTTTTTATCGGCAGCCTATGTAAATGACTCCGCAGTGATACGTAAAAATCCGCGTGTAGTAGCGGTAAACAGTGCCATAGAAATCGACCTCTTTGGGCAGGTTTGCGCAGATACCATTGGGGGCAAGCAATTTTCTGGCGTTGGCGGACAAATGGATTTTATTCGCGGCGCGGCTCTATCAGAAGGTGGAAAACCCATTATTGCTATGTGCAGCACCACTCGAAACGGCGAGTCTAAAATAGTTCCCTTCCTGAAAAAAGGTTCGGCGGTTGTTACCACTCGTGCACACGTACACTACGTCATAACCGAATATGGCGTGGCTCATTTATTTGGAAAAAATCTCAAGCAACGTGCATTAGCACTCCGCGAAATTGCTCACCCTAACCACAGAGAAATGATAGATGAGGAAATCTTCAAGCGATTTGGAAGTCACTAACAGGTTTGTACATTTTGCACCACCGAGAAAAGGACAATTGCGTAGAGAAAAAAGCGTAAGAAGCGCGTAAGAGCAATTGTCCAGTATAATCGAAAAGGAAAACGAACCATACCCGCCACAACGCTCACCGGTGAAAACGGCAAAGGCGCCATAGCAGCCAGAAATATTAGGAGCCCTCCAAATTTTCTGATATTGATAAACTGCTCGGCAAATTTTTCTTCCACCCAATAATTTACGGTGGGTATGCGGTAAAGTAGTGTGCCATAGCCGTAGCTGATTAGACCTCCTACATAACTCACCAAAGCTAAAATAAATACAAAAACAAAGGGATAGGGCAGCGACTTTGCTCAAATGATATACATATCTGGCGGAAGCAAACCTAAGAAAGTCTCCGATGCGAAGAGCGTTCCGATGATGAGCAACTTGGGAAGTCTATCAAACCAGTCGCACATAATCGTATTCAAATCTAGGACGTGCGTGCTTAGTACGTAAAGCAAAGCACCGAAAACACCCAAGACAATCAAGAGTTTGATGAAATTTCTTCCCAGAAAAATATATCCTCCCGTACGTTTATAGTACTCGTGATACAGCTTACTTCGATCTTTGAGCTTTCGCTTGTTACTCGCCACTTTTAACTTGAGCTAAGGGTTGATTTTTTGACTTGCAAAATTACACCTATTTGAAGCTCTAGATTTCTTAATATTACCCAAATATTGAGTGAAACTTTTTTGGCTAAAAGCTGATTTAAACGCACCTTTGTTTTTGAATAATTCAAGGGAATTTTAGTTTGGAAATAAGCATAAAGGGAATTTGTTTTCTATTTATACATCAATGAAAATAATTTCCTTTATGCAATTCCATAAAACAACTGAAAAAACAATCATTCATACATGACCAAAAGAACCCAAATTAGCGAATTTTGGAGCAAAATTGGCCCCGGCATTTTGTTTGCCGCGGCGGCTATTGGGGTTTCACACTTGATACAGAGCACCCGCGCAGGAGCAATCTACGCTTGGTTATTAATTCCCGTGGTAATTATTGCCAATATCATTAAGTGGCCATTGTTCGAAGCCGGTCCGCGATACGCATTCCATACCGGAAAAAGTTTACTTCACGCCTACCGAAAAATATCCAAGTGGGCGATTCCCGTAATTAGTATTGTCACATTAGGCAGCATGGTGATTGTTACCGCTACGGTGGGAATGGTCACCGCTGGATTGTTCCAACAGGTAGGATTATCGAGCATTCCTGAAGATGTGATTTTAGCGGCTATTCTCGCCCTCAGCGTAGGAGTTCTGTGGAGCGGAAAGTCTAAAAACCTTGAAAAAATCATCCGTCCAATAATGATTGTGTTGGTGATTTCCACCATAATTGCCGTGATATTAGGCTTATCCAAACCCTTAGCAGATTGGTCGTCGGCAACGTTTAGCGTACTCAACCCCATCGACTTCACTTTTCTCATCGCCCTCATAGGCTGGATGCCCGCTCCCTTAGACATCAGTATTTGGTATTCACAATGGGCTGCTAACAAAAAAAGCACGGGAAATAACTATCCCTCAACTGACTTTAGGATAGGCTATGGAGGCACCACAGTCATGGCCGTTATTTTTGTTTTACTAGGCGCCATTTTTCTTTTCGGAAAAGGTGAGCTTCCAAATTCTGCGGTAGCATTTGCCGGTAGTTTAGAAGGCGCTTATGCGGAGGCCTTTGGCAGTTGGTCGATACTCGTAGTAATAGCCGCCCTCACGTGTATGTTTAGCACAACGCTAGCCGTGGTTGATGCCTACCCGCGCGTTTGCCTAGAACTGCTAGGTGAAAAATTCACATCCTCAGAGCGTTTGTACCGTGCACTACTCATTATTTTAGCCCTAAGTGGATGGTTTTTGGCTACCCTTTTTAGCGGAAAAATGATTTCCTTGGTGCAGTTTGCCACCATATTAGCATTCCTCAGCGCTCCGGTGATTGCGTGGTTGAATTTGCGAGCGTTAAAACTCCTACCACAAGAAAACCAACCTACCAAAGCCTTTTTTTACTTGGGGTATTTTGGCGTGATTGCGCTGATTGTATTCAGTGTCATCTACATTTTTACTGTGTAGGCAAAAAACCGCCGCCATATTCCAAATAAAAACCTTGATTTTCACTCAAACATTTCTCACGAAAAAGTGTTTTTGAAATAAACGCTTTTTGTCGTTAATTTGTAGAGTTAAAACCAACTATTATGAGTAAGGAAGAAATGCTGAATATGGAAGCGCGTTTCGAGCGCTACGTAGCGGAAGAAAACAAGGTTGAGCCTAAAGATTGGATGCCGGAAAAATACCGGAAAACCTTAATACGTCAAATTAGTCAACACGCACATTCTGAGGTGGTAGGAATGCTTCCCGAAGCCAATTGGATTACCCGTGCGCCATCCCTAAGAAGAAAAGTTGCCCTCTTAGCCAAAGTGCAAGACGAAGCTGGTCACGGATTATATCTGTACTCCGCCGCCGAAACTTTGGGCGCCGACAGACAGCAATTGGTAGAAGATTTATTGAGTGGAAAAGCTAAATATTCAAGCATTTTCAACTACCCTACTCCTACTTGGGCAGACATGGGTGCTATTGGATGGTTGGTTGACGGTGCTGCCATCGCCAATCAGGTGATGTTGTGCCGTACTTCTTACGGACCTTATGCTCGTGCAATGGTTCGTATTTGTAAGGAAGAAAGTTTCCACCAACGTCAGGGCTACGAGATTATGATGGCCTTGGCAGCAGGAACGCCTGCGCAGAAAAAAATGGCGCAAGATGCACTTAACCGCTGGTGGTGGCCATCACTGATGATGTTTGGACCAACCGACGATCATTCGCCCAACTCAGCACAATCTATGCGCTGGAGAATCAAGAGAAAAAGCAACGACGAATTGCGTCAAGAATTTATCGATAAGACTGTACCTCAAGCAGAATTCATTGGACTAAGCATTCCCGATCCCGATTTGAAGTGGAACGAAGAACGCGGTCATTACGACTTCGGTGAAATCAACTGGGAGGAGTTTTACAACGTTATTGCCGGAAACGGAAAATGCAACCGTGAGCGATTGGCCGCGCGCAATAAAGCCCATGACGAAGGTCGCTGGGTAAGAGAAGCCGCAAATGCCTACGCTGAAAAGCAAGCTGCTCGCAGAGAATCCGAAACCTCGGCGGCATAAACCATACAGTAAAGGTCGATGATGGGCTCAGTCCATCTTCGACCTTTTACTTTTTTCATCAAGCATATTTACACCAACCAAACCAATAATCCTATTTCAAATGAGCAATAAAGACAACTGGAAAATCTGGGAAGTTTTTATCCGTAGTAAAAATGGAATCAGTCATAAACACGTAGGTTCACTTCACGCCCCCGACGCTGAAATGGCAATCAAGAATGCAAGAGATGTATATACACGACGTTCAGAAGGCATTAGTATTTGGGTAGTTCCATCTGACGAAATCACCGCCTCACGTCCTGATGAAAAAGAGCCTCTCTTCGCTCCTGCCGACGACAAAGTGTATCGCCATCCTACCTTTTATGACATCCCCGACGAAATCGGACACATGTAATTGATACTTCCAAAATTTACCAAAGAATGCCACAAGCAAACGAAAAATATGTTCTTCGCCTAGCAGATAACTCTCTAATTTTAGGACAAAGACTAGGTGAATGGTGCGGACACGGCCCCGTTTTAGAGCAAGATATTGCACTGACGAATATCGCCTTGGATTTAATCGGCCAGTCGAGAATGCTCTATCAATACGCGGCTGAACTTCGCAACGACGGTAGCACAGAAGACGACCTCGCCATGAAACGCGATGTGTTTGATTACTACAACTGTCTATTGGTAGAACAGCCCAACGGCGACTGGGGAAAAACCATCGTACGCCAGTTTTTCTTTGATACGTACCACTACTTTTTGCAAGAGTTTCTCATCAATAGTGCCGACGAAAGACTAGCGGAAATTGCCCGCAAGAGTTTCAAGGAAGTAGCCTATCACGCTCAGTACAGCGCAGAGTGGGTAATTCGCTTAGGCGATGGCACTGAGGAAAGTCACGAACGCGTACAAAACTCCGTCAATGAACTTTGGGAATTTACCGGAGAAATGTTTACACCCGATGAACTCGACACCCAAATGGCCGAGCTTGGCATTGCACCCAACTTAAACGAAATCGGGGATATGTGGAGAGCCAAAGTAGATCAAATACTAGAAATGGCTACCCTGAAGAAGCCCGAAAACACCTTTATGCAATCTGGCGGAAAGCAAGGTGAGCACGGAGAACACCTCGGTTATGTTTTAGCCGAATTACAATTTATGCAGAGAGCTTATCCCGATATGAAATGGTAACAGAATCCGACATCCGCAAAATATTAAGTCAAGTATCAGACCCCGAAATTCCCGTTCTTACACTGGAAGACATGGGAATTATTCGCGGTGTGGAACACGATGGTTCAGAAAATGTAACCGTGGTAATTACCCCTACTTATAGTGGTTGCCCAGCAATGGATACTATTGAAGACGACATAAAAAAGGCGCTTCATGAGGCCGGCTTCAAGCCCGAAGTCAAAACCATTTTAGACCCGCCTTGGACCACCGATTGGATGTCGGAAGATGGAAAGAGAAAATTAGAAGAATACGGAATTGCCCCTCCACAAAAAGGCACTGCCAATAAAAGAACGCTGTTTGGCAAAAACCCCGAAGTTCGTTGCCCTCATTGCAAATCAATGAACACTGAGATGGTGAGTCAATTCGGCTCCACTCCCTGCAAGTCCCTCTACAAATGCAAGGATTGCCTAGAGCCCTTTGATTATTTTAAGTGCATTTAATTTTTGTTGCCCTACATACGAAACTACAGCCTAATCACGTTCCGTATTGCAATCCTCTACCACTCCAACGCACACACACCACTCAACACACACCACTCAACACCCATAACCCATAACTCATAACCCAACACTCATAACCCATCACCCCTAACCCCTTCCCCTCCAAAAAATGAACCCCACCCCACGAGCGCTTATCCTACTCCTTCTGTCAGTGGTGCTTTTCTCCAATTTTGCGTGCAGAAGAGGTGAGTCATTTGCCACAACGGGTGTTCAATTAAAATTTTCCACAGACACGCTTTACTTAGATACTGTTTTTACCGGAGTAGGCTCATCAACCCGTGTGCTAAAAGTATTTAATCCTTCCAGCGATGCAGTTTTAATAGACCGGGTAGAATTAGCTCGGGGAGAACAGTCGTATTTCCGAATGAATGTAAATGGTGTTTCGGGAAGAAGTGTGCGCGATGTGGAAATTTTGCCCGAGGATTCCATTTACATCTTTGTTGAAGTTACCGGACAAGCCTTAGGATCTGCGGAAATTCTCTACGAAGACTCCATCATTTTCATAAACAAAAACGTAAAGCAGTGGGTGAATGTAGTTACTCTAGTCCGAGATGCGCACTTCATTTTCCCCAATCGCTATTTCACCGATACCGAAATCAACTACAGCGTTATTCCTTGCGACACAACTTGGACGGGTTTAAAGCCCATCGTGATTTACGGTTATGCCGTTATTAATCAAGGATGTTTGCTAAGTGTACTGGATGGCGCCAACATTCACTTTCATAAAAACAGTGGCCTATGGGTGTTTAATGGTGGCACCCTACACGTAAACCCTTCCGATACTGTGCAGCCCGATTACGAAAATCCGGTGGTGTTTCAGGGGGATAGACTAGAACCCTTTTACAAGGACATTCCCGGACAGTGGGGTGGTCAATTGGGAGGAATTTTCGTGATGGGGGGAAGTGTAAACAACATCATTAATAACGCCATCATAAAAAATGGGTCGATTGGCATAGTGGCCGATAGCACGGCCAATCCGCAATCCAACTTAAAGCTAAGTAATCTGCGCTTATTTAATTTTTCCCGCGCCGGAATTTTTGGTGGTTATGGAAATGTAAAAGCCCAAAACATTGTTATCGGAAACTGTGGCATTTACGCCTTTTATGCACTAGGCGGACGCTACGAATTTCGTCACAGTACGTTTGCAAATTTTTGGAATCAATCATCGCGAAGTACTCCGGCAGTGGGCTTGTTCAACTTCTTTGAAAGTTCGCTAGGAAGTTTTGAAGTGAGAAACATTCATAAGGCCTACTTCGGAAATTGCATCATGTACGGTAGTAACGTTCAGGAATTAGGCATTGAGCAATTTCCCGGAACGACCATCGACTACACCTTTCGCAATTGTTTGATGAAGGTAAACCCCGATACTTCGGAGCGGAATTACACCATCATCGGCAATCCACGATTTATCCAGCCCATCGTGAATCCGTCTTTCATGGAATTTGAAGACGTTTCACAAAACCTCTATGCTCCCGCTAGTGCGCAGCAACCCGTGATAGGAGTTGGCAATATTGACGATGGCACTAGGGTGTTTTTCGACATTAAGGGTAATCCGCGTACTCCGTTGCCGGATATAGGCGGCTATCAATATGTTCCTTAATTCATGGCTGTCTATAAAGTCCGATGACGGCGTTATGCTCATCCAAAAATCAGGTCATTTACTAATGTAATCTCCCTCATTTTTCGATTTCGAATGCCTTGTCCTCCGATAGCTACATTATGCTCAGTTGAAAATCAAATTTATTCCTCTCATCTCGAAAAACTGTATTATTTTCAAAAATCATAACCCATAACTCAAAACTCATAACCCAAACCACTTTCAACTTTCACTTTTATCTTTTATCTTTTATCTTTTATCTTTTATCTTTTATCTTTTAACTTTTATCTTTCATCTCCCTCGGCATATACCCCTCCTTCGGGTGCTCCGGCCTATCTTGTTCTACTTCTGAGAGGGGTGCACATTCCTCCGCAAGGCTCATCCACTGTGCAGGGAGCTTTTGGTAAAGCTCTGTCCCGGTGGTTTTCCATTGAGCCATTTCGTCGCTTACGTCCTTAACGATTTTTGCCGGATTGCCAACCACGATTTTACGATCGGGGATTTTCATACCTTGAGGCACGAAGGCTAGGGCGCCAATCACACATTCCGCACCCACTTCCACGTCGTCCATAAGCACGGCATTCATGCCTACCAATGAATTACGGCCAACCTTGGCTCCGTGAATAATGGCTCCATGACCGATATGTGCGGAAGGTTCTAAGATTACTTTTACACCGGGAAACATGTGTACCACGCAGTTTTCCTGCACATTACAGCCATCGCCCACTTCAATACCGCCCCAATCGCCGCGCAATACACAGCCTGGCCCGATGTACACATCTTTACCAATAATCACATCGCCGATAAGTGTGGCTTGAGGATGTATGAAGGCGGATGGGTGAACGACTGGTGTAAATCCGTTGAATTTGTAGCAAGCCATCTTATCCTACGTTTTCTAATACCACTGCGTATCCTTGACCAACACCGATACACATGGTGCACAATGCGTATTTCTTACCCGTGCGTTGCAATTCAATCGAAGCTGTTTGTAGTAAGCGGGCGCCGCTCATGCCCAGTGGGTGCCCAAGGGCAATGGCTCCTCCATTGGGGTTGATGCGCGGATCGTTATCGGCTAGACCCATCTTGCGCGTACAAGCCAAAACCTGCGCGGCAAATGCCTCATTAAGCTCGATGATATCCATATCATTGAGACTCAATCCGGCGCGTTTGAGAGCGATTTCACTGGCGTACACCGGACCAATGCCCATAATACGTGGCTCTACACCCGCAACCCCCATCGACACGATGCGCGCCATTGGCTTGAGGTTGTGTGTACTCATCGCTTCTTCCGATGCGAGGAGTAAAGCAGCCGCTCCGTCATTCAAGCCCGAAGCGTTACCAGCGGTTACACTACCGTTTGCACGAAAGGCCGGACGTAATCCGGCGAGCTTTTCCACGGTAGTTCCTGCCTTGATAAATTCGTCATTTTCTACAATGAGAGGCTCCATTTTTCTGCGAGCAATGGAAACGGGGGTGATTTCTTGTGCCAGGCGCCCAGCGCTTTGGGCACTTGCGGCTTTTTGTTGCGACCAAGCGGCAAAAGCATCTTGATCTTCGCGGGAAATACCGTAAGCATCAACTAAGTTTTCGGCAGTTTCACCCATGGCATCGGTACCGAAAAGTTTATGCATTTCGGGGTTTACGAAGCGCCAGCCAAAACTCGAATCGTACATTTTACTATCGGTACCAAAAGCCTTCGACGGCTTACTCATTACGTAAGGCGCACGCGTCATGTGTTCCAATCCTCCCGCTACCACTACCGAGGCGTCGCCACATTTGATGGCACGCGCTGCTTGAATGGCTGCCGACATACCACTGGCGCAGAGTCTATTTACCGTTTCACCCGGGACATTAGTAGGTATTCCCGCAAGCAACAGAGCCATCCGGGCAATATTTCGGTTATCCTCTCCCGCCTGATTGGCGCAACCCATTATTACGTCTTCAATAGCTGCCGGATCAAGATTGCTTTGTCTTTCCATTAAGCCTCTCAGCACATGCGCTGCCAAGTCATCCGCGCGAATTCCCGCCAGTGATCCTCCAAAATTCCCGATTGGTGAACGCAGTCCGTCCACAATATAAGCATTGTTCATTGATAGTGGTTTTATGTTGTAAATATGTATTTTTCCTTGGTTTAAAACAAAGCGCTAAAATAAGGTAGAATAACGGTAGCAGCTAAGCAATAAAGCGCTATTTGGATTTTGCTAATAACTACAATACCTTAATTAATGTCTGTCTATAAAGTCCGATAGCTTCGTTATGCTCAATTGAAAACCAGATTTATTCCTCTCATTTCAAAAATCTGTACTAATTTTACAAGCATGAAACAACTACTACTTTTTCTTCTTATTTTCTTTTCACTCCAAGCCTTTTCCCAATGGGAAAAAATGGATGATGATATTTTTAGAACGCCAGGTAGATTCGGAACTTGTAGCTACGACATTCAAAATGAATTTATTTGGTGCGCATCAAATTCTCGTTGCTACACCACTAGGGACTTCAAGAATCGAAAATCTATATTAGGTGTAAACGGGTTTCACGCCTTTGTAGTAAATGACACCCTTTATCAAATCAGCAATTCACAAATAAATAAATATCTTGGTGATGGGGTATTCCAACCTATTATAAACCTACCCGCCACGAATAATTCTTTAATATTACACATTACTTATGATGAATATGTGATTCTACGAGGCAGTAATTTATGGTGTAAATTTGATGGGCAAACGCTTGATACTTTAGCCATTTCTGAAGATTACCTTCTACACTATGCAGATTCCATTTTGTTTTTTGATTATGACAATAAGCTAATTAGACACAATCGTTTCACTAATACCTCGGACACGCTTTATAGAAGCATAAAAGACTTTAGCGTTAATGGAGGGTTTTCGAATGTTTTAATGTATAACATGATTCCTTATGGTGATAAAATTGCTTTTTTACAGGTAGGCTCAAACAATACGCGAGGGTGGATTACGGATGGGAAAGAAGTTTTTTTTGATTCTTTATACATTTCTTCTCATAGGCCTCTCGCAGGGAAGCTTTTACCTCGGCTAAATCAAAATAATTTTTTCCCCTATTACAGTATTAAGAGGTTAATTTATTATCACAAATATATCCCTTTTACAGACCATTATGGATTGTATGCGCATTCTGGATGGTTTACAGTGAACGAAAGCTTAAACACCATCGAAATTGTTGGTGGCAATTCAGCAATGTTTAGGTCATTTTTAATTTTCTCCATTGTAGATAAATTAAAAGGAAAAGATATTGGGTTTAACTACATTGATGACAAAGGTTTTGAACTGGTGGCATATTCAAATGGTCAGCAAGAATTACTATATGAAAGTAACAAAGGCGCCTATGGCTTATTTGGACTAGAGTCAAAAAACGGGGAATATATAAGCACCAGAATTGATGATGAACTATTTTTTATTGGTTTTAATGATCAAGGATTGTGTTTGTTTAAAACCGATGGCACAAAAGAAAACTCTGGGCTGGTAGCTGTTCTACCAGATTTTTTTGATACAAGAAGAGGTTTGTTCTTAAAGAAAGCTGGCTCCGAGTTATTTGTATTGGCGCTTAATTCTAATGGTGAATACGATATTTATAGATATGACGGACCTAGAGACATTATCGACAAAGAGCCTTCTAATGATGATTTTTTTGAAGTAGGTATTGATATGTCAACCGACCACAATAATAGTAAAGACGAAGTATGTCTTCAAAAAAATGCAGACAACTATGTACTTATGCGTACTAATAACATGGAAGCTATTGGGTTCGATAAAAGATTCGGAGCCATTATTCCTCGCAAAAAGCTTTTCTTGGGCGGTTTAAGTAATGGGCTTCAATTTCAAGATTATATTATTTTTGATGATAAAGGCGAAATAGTAAATACATTTAAAGTGTCAGCTGGTAACTCATTTGCAACTCTAAATGATAACAATCAAGTTGTTTTGTTTGCTAACACATTTTATAACACTGACTTGATTATTAACGACAAAACCTATTTCAACAACAGTCAAAAAAAATTTAATCAACTGGTTTTTATTATAATGAACATGGATGGTTCAATTGAAAAAGTTGTACCCATACCATCTAGCGTTTCATTTAATAAAGCGCAAAAAATTGAACAAATTAGCTCGGACAAATACATTATAGAAGTTTCAACGGGTGAAAACAGGGTTCAAATAATTAATGATGATGGTAAGACTATTTGGAAAAGCAACCGTTTCCGTTATTTTGACATAGTAAACAACCCCGAAAATAATCAAAGCTTTATTTTTTATTCGCGTCAAGTTGGAAACCAAAGAAAGTTTGATTATCATATTTTCAATCACAAAACGAATAAAGATGGCGGGTTAATAATGTTACATGAATTAGATGAACTTAGAATTTCGGCTGTTCACATTCACTTAAATAAAATGTGGATTGCTGCATACAATTATGATCGCTCTAACTCAACAACGGAAAGTTATTTATTTGAGTACACTCTTAATGGCACATTAATACAAAAAATCAATCTTAATGGAGCAGTGATTAAGGGGTTTGCTTCAAAAGAAAGTAATATGCTAGCAAATTATGAAAGCTTAGACTCCATTGGTGTTTATCGAATCAATCATTTAGGAAAAATTACTGGCTCCTACAGCAACAAAAATTTCTCAACAAGTTTTGTTAATCAAGCAAAAATACACTTAAGTGAAGATACAAACTCATTTTACATCTTAGGAGAGTTATCAGCTCAATTTTACTGGGATAGATTCAATTTTAGATATCTTGATCGGTTTAATGGACACTACTTCTCCTACCTAAAACGCCCTCTTAGCCTCATCAAAGACGTTGACTTTATTTCCAATGAAAACTACGCCTTTGAAACCGAAACTAACTTTATCCTCTTTCCAAATCCAATTGATAAATCCGGCTACCTCACTATTATTCCCAGAGACATGGGTTTTGTGATAAAAGAAATTTCCATTGTCAATATGAAAGGGCAGGTATTAGTCGAAAGGGATGTTTCCAACGACCCCTATCCGTTGCGACTAAAACTTACCGAACATTTAGCCTCTGGAAGATACGTTCTAATTCTCACCGATGCCGCCGGAAAAAGCGAAATGCACCGCTTGATTGTAAATTGATGCCTCAGATTCTCAGCCTCCAAAAAAAAACAATTCACATTGGAAGCAAAAAAAACCCAACTCATGTATATGATACTAAAGGAAGTTATTTGATTGGATTAAGAGCGCACAATGGCTTAAAGTCTGACGAAAAAAAAATGTTGATTACGGTCACCGAATAAAGTTATTTTGAGTTTTATCAAAATGACTGATAGCATCAACGGCACGCATAAACCGTTTCTCCCCCTCAACCACAAAAAAAGGAACGCCCGACTTTTTGATAAAATCGTGATAGATGGCAAAAATCTCCGCTCGCTCGTGGGGATGCTCTCTTAGCGGGTCATACTCCCAAGGCAAGTCATCTTTGCAAAGTAGGTAGAAATCGGGCAGCGAACACAGATACCAACGCCAAATTTCCGGATCAATGCGCTTGAAAACGTACTTAGACCAAATCACAAAAGTCAGAGCGTCGGTGTCTAGAAAGCACATTTTCGTAGCAAGACATTCTTCAGCCAAAGCCTTTTGACCTAGAGCCATTACGGGCAGATCGTAGTAAGTATAGGATGGTTGTTTTGCAAGAAACTCACGTGCATACTCAAGCACCAAACCACTGTGAGGAAAGTGATTATGGAGCTGTTTTGCCAAAGTCGTTTTCCCTGTACTCTCCGGTCCACAAATACTTATTCGCATCACATTTGCATCCATTCGTTATAACCTTTAATGGATAAGAAAACGTAGATAACCATTAGGGCGGCAGTTGGATACATCTTTCGATTTAGATAAAGAAAGAAGGCCGCAGCATTGATAACCAAGAAGTACATCCAGTTATCGACTATGAGATTTACCATGAGGATGGTTGCCCAAATACTAAAAATAGTTGTGGATGAATCGAGATACGTAAGCTTTGCATCGGTATATTTTTTCAACGCATAGCCAGATCCTAAACTCAAACTAAGTAACAAGACGATTACTCCTAGATGAAAATTCAAGCTTAAACTGTGATTAAAACCTTTTTCTTCATGCGCACCCCAGTGATACCAGCCATACAGACCGGCAAAAAAGTAAAAAACGTGCAGCGCAGTTTCCGCGTAAATCTTTCTTTTATAGCATAAAATGGTGAATACCACTCCTGAATACAAGGCAAATGCCCAGCACCAAATTGAACCAATACCAATAAGATACGTATAAAGCAAACTGGATAATACGGCAGAAATTTCCCAATATCGAAAAGACGACATCTTAGAATTTCTTTTCGGCGGTCAAACTTCCCACTAGGGAATAGATAAGATTTTCGTTTTCTTCAATGGCATTTCCCACCACCACAACATTGGCGCCCGACTGAGCCGCCAAGCGAATTTGTTCTTCCGTACGCATTCCTCCACCCACAATCACCGGAATATCCACCGCCTCAGAAACAGCCTGAATCATTTCTGGTGAAACGGGATTCTTGGCACCGCTTCCACAATCGAGATACAGACAAGATAAGCCCAATAGCTCTCCAGCTACTGCGGTATTTACTGCTACACTGATATTTCCTGCGGGGATAGGACTGGTTTGCGAAACATAATGTGCCGTAGTAAGTGTTCCTCCGTCCACCAGCATATATCCGGTGGAAAGCACTTCGAGACCACTTTTTTTCACGTAAGGTGCGGCAATAACCTGCTGACCGATTAGCAAATCTGGATTACGACCAGAAATCAATGATAGGAAAAGAATGGCATCTGCGTAAGCCGACACTTGCAAAGCCGAACCGGGAAAAAGCACTACGGGAAGACTGCTAACCGACTTTATTGTACGAATAGTTTCTTCAAAAAAATCTTCTTTCAATAAGCTTCCACCTACAAAAAACATATTCACTCCTGAAGCCTCGGCCATTTTCACTCGTCGTTCTAGATCAGAATTAGGCTTCGTATCCGGATCAATAAGCATGGCAAAGAGACAACGATTCTCTTGTTTTGCAGCGGAAAGCGTGGATTGTAGGTCTGATTTCATATACACATTTCGGAACGGCCAAGATACAATGAATTAATCGGAATACACAAAATGAAATTTAGATTTTAACGACGCAAATATTTACAAAATCGTAACAACGAAATTTGAGGATTAGCATTTTTCAAACCTCAAAATTCTTGATACTTCGATGTTGATAAAAGCTTGTTTTGAGACATTATACACCATTACTTTTGCGTTATCTTTATCGGCGTAAAAATCAATCTAAAAATATGATTCCATTTTTTCAAATCACAACCACACCCGACGATTCACTTTTGCTTAATGAAGAGCCGGTAGAAAAAACACTTTCTATCTTCGAACTCATTACCAGTGGAGGGGTGGGCGGAATGATTATCATGACCGTTTTATTTGTTTTGAGCATCATTGCGGTTGCCATCTTTATCGAAAGATACAATGCCATTAAAAAGGCCGGGAAATTGGACGAAAATTTCACCCGACAACTTCGCGATCACGTGACCAACGGCAAACTCGATGCAGCTCGCGATTTATGTCAGAGCAATTCTAGTCCGGTTGCACGCATGATGGAAAAGGGTATAAGTAGAATTGGCCGACCACTGAAAGACATCGCCGCTGCCGTGGAGAATACCGGTAAGATTGAGGTTTACCAAATGGAGAAAAACCTTGCCTTGTTAGCCACCATTTCGGGTGCTGCACCAATGATTGGATTCTTGGGAACGGTAATCGGGATGATTCTCGCCTTCCACGAAATGGCTAGTGCCGGCGGATCCATTCAGGTGGATATGCTCGCTGAAGGAATCTACACCGCCATGACCACCACTGTAGCAGGTCTATCCGTAGGTATTCTCGCTTACATGGGGTACAATATTTTGGTGAGTAAGGTGGACAAGGTTGTTTACAAAATGGAAGTAAACGCCACCGAATTTTTAGACTTACTCAACGAACCTGTATAATATGAATTTACGAGGACGAAATAAAGTAAGTGCCGAATTCAGCATGTCGTCGATGACGGACATCGTGTTTTTATTGCTGATATTTTTCATGCTTACCTCCACCTTAGTAACCACCTCCGCCCACGATTTGATTTTGCCAAAAAGCAAGGCTCAAACCGTGAAAAAGCAGGATATAACGGTATCAATCAGTCGGGATTTAGAATATCGAGTGAACGACCAACCCGTTTCCGAACAAGGTGTAGAAAGAGCTATTTTGGCACAAGCCGCGAATATTCAAGAGCCCGTAGTGATTCTGTTGGCTGATGAAAATGTACCGACGGGAAAGACGGTTTTTGTGATGGATATTGCGTATAGGAATAGGATGAAGATGGTACTGGCCACCGACCCTAAATAGAGTCTGTCCATAAAGTCCATTAGCGGCGTTGCACTTGGATTGAAAACAGTCATTGACTTTAGTCAACTCCTTGTTTTTCAATCCTGCGTGCGCCTTGCTACTGAACTTTATGAATCAGACTCTTGACTTTATGGACAAGCATTAAATAGTGGCTGTCTAGAAAGCTCGATAGCTTTTCGTTATGATTGCTCTCGAACTTTCTAGAGCAGCCACATAAGATGAAGAACGTTGACGTGATGTTTGCTCAAAAGTTTGACAGCTTCGTTATGCTCGTTTGAAAATTGAGTTAGAGGCTAATACAAGATTTTGAGATATTTAGCGTTTGGTAAAAAGCACACCTAAAAAAAGAGCTTATGCAATTTTGGAAAGATAAAGAACAGCGAAAAGCGACAATCAAGAGCTTGGTGATTCATTTGATTCTCACCTTGATTTTCGCTTTCTTTGGTTTGGGCTACCTCGACCCTAAGCCGGAAGAGGGTATTTCCATTGCTTTTGGCTTTGATGCCATGGGTGGTGGTGAAAGCATCGAAGCGCCCGTGCAACAAGAAACAAGTACGCCCACCGAGGCGAGTCAGCCGGAAGTGAGTGAAGCCGTAACTGAATTTACGCAAGAAATGGTTGACGCCCCCGCCTTGGAAAGCAGCCGCGATCGCAAGCCAACAGAACAACCCGTAGAAAAACCTGACGAAAAAGAGCCGGTAGAGGAAACCAAACCCACCGAAACCAAGCCTACCCTTGATCCGCGTTTACAAAATCTACAAAACAACCCCAATCCTTCACGAAGCACCAGCGGGAGCGGCGGATCTGAAGGCGATGGACAAGAAGGAAGGGAAGATGGACGAGATGAAAGGGGCGCATCTGCCGGTGGCGGTGGAACAGGCGCATCTGGAGATTACCGTCTTGGAAATCGTCGAGCGCTTAACAAACCCGAACCCAACTACGACTGTAAAGAAGAAGGCCGAGTGGTTGTGCGTATTCGGGTTGACAGAACAGGAAAAGTGGTGAGCGCCGACGCC
>JBHYFA010000053.1:0-20483 GCA_051859825.1 Schleiferiaceae bacterium | reverse complement strand
TTGTCCTCGAACTTTCTAGCCTAGACATTTCGACTTTATGGACAGACTCTAAATAGTGCTTGTCCATAAAGTCAAGAGTCTGATTCAGAAAGTTCAGTAGCAAGGCGCACGCAGGATTGAAAAACAAGGAGTTGACTAAAGTCAATGACTGTTTTCAATCCAAGTGCAACGCCGCTAATGGACTTTATGGACAGACTCTAAATAACCATACGTCTGAATAATATTCAGTTTGTCTTGAGCCTCCTGCAACCCACACCGAATCGCCAAAAGCGGCCATTTGCGCGTATTGACGTGGAAGGAAGGGACTGTCTTCCAGTCTAGACCAATAACCATTTTCAAACTTCCAAAAATCCGAGCGAAAGCCAAAATCACTACCTCGGCCACCACCGAGATACATGGCGTTTTCCAATGAAACTCCGTAGGCGTCATCTCGAGCTCCACCGGGGAAATCTGGAAGTGGATTCCATTGCGCCTGCGAAAAATAAACGGATACCGATGTGAGTATGCCGAAACAGTAATGTTTTAATCGCAGGTTTTTTGTCATGCTTTGGAGTTAACTGCGCTCTTTTTCTTCTACCCTTCGGCGAAAGCGCTTGAAAGATTTTTTCTGTTCTTTTTTACGATGCGCTTCTCTTTCTTCTTCACTCATATTAATGACCGTTTTACACGCATCGGAACAGGTATGCTGGAATTTTTCTGCACAAGAAGGACACTGAATGAAAAGTAAGTTGCAGTCAACATTGGCACAGTTAACGTGGGTGTCGCAGGTTTCTCCACACTGATGACAGGTGGAGATTACTTCATCAGAAATGCGTTCGCCTAAGCGATTGTCAAACACGAAATTTTTTCCACGGAAGCGGTTTTCTAAGCCTTCTGATTTTACTTGACGATGGTAGTCGATGATGCCTCCCAAAAGCTGATTGACATTGCTAAAGCCGTGATGCCTCAACCACGCACTGGCTTTTTCACAGCGAATACCACCGGTACAGTAAAGCATAATGGGCTCGTCTTCTTTTCCTTTAAGCATTTCTAATACCTCAGGAAGTTCTTCCCTAAAGGTTTCGGCATCAGGACAAATGGCTTTTTCAAAGTGCCCAATTTCTGATTCGTAATGATTGCGCATATCCACTACAACGGAATTTTCTGCTTCAAGAAGGGCGTTCCATTGCTCTGCATTGAGGTGTTTGCCCACGTTGGTAACGTCGAAGGCGTCGTCGTTTAATCCGTCGGCAACAATTTTATTTCTCACCTTCACGGTAAGTTTTAAAAATGATTTACCATCGTCTTCAACAGCTTCTTTTATAGGTATGTTGGCAAAATACGGGATGCTGTTTAAGTCTGCTAGAAAAGCCTCGTAGTAATGCTCGGGAACATTCATTTGCGCATTGATTCCTTCGCGGGCAATGTAAATTCGACCTAAACAATTAAAGTTATTCCAACGATGGTAGAGCATGTCGCGCATTTCTTGTGGCTGCTCTAATATAACGTAACGATAGAAGGAAATAGTCTTGCGCTTGAAATTTTCTGCATCGAGTTTTGCTTGCAGTTCTCTGCGACCAAGACGGTTTACTAATCCTTTCTTATGTGCGTTGGGATCCATGACTTTTTTTTGCAAAGGTACTTTTTGTTTAGCCTACGATAAAATGACCTATGGAAAGAAAGCGATAAGCAGAAAAAATGCTGTACATTTGTCCGACTGAGAATTTATACTCAGATTAACGTTTATGACACACAAAACACGCTTACTTTTAGCCTTAATTTTTGTTGCTTTTTTTGTTGGATGTGGAAAGCACGATGGTCCGGTAGTTTGGGTTAAAGCAGAATCTTTTGCCGATATGGTGAAGAAATATCCCGGTGCAATGATTATTGATTTGCGCGATAGAGATGCTTACGACGCCGATCACTGGCCGGGTGCAGTGCCGCTTGATGCCTCACAACCTGAGTTTGAAGACTTCCTACGTCAGTTGTCTCCAAGGCAAGTTTACCTAATGTACGACGCCGACGGAAAAACCAGTAAAGAGGTGGCGCGTGTGATGGAGTACTTGTATTTTCAAAAGGTCTATGCCATTCGTGGAGGCTGGAATGAAATTCAAAAATGGCAAGAAAAAACGGTTCAAAACGCTTCTAAATTAAATTCGTAAACTTATGTTTAGACTCACAAATTTCCTTATCGTAGGGGCAATTTCTTCACTAATCTCTTGTACACCTAATCAAAGTGAAGAAAGTGTAGATAGAAAAAAAGAAGATAATACCTATTTTGATGTTTCAAACTACTCAGGTAACATCAATAAGGACGGTAGAATGATTGTGGAAAAAATTAGTCAAGACTTTGCAGACTTACTTGGAAATGCTATTGCCGAGCACGGAGTTTTGGGGGCAGTAGAGTATTGTAACCATCGTGCGCATCCCTTTCTTGACTCTTTAGCACACTACTATGGAGTAAATCTAAAACGTACTGCCTTACGTTATCGCAGTCCTGAAAATAGACCTGACACCCTCGACCGAATGATTCTGGAAAATATGGAGAACGAAGCTGCGCAGGGTGCAGAACCAGCTCCCAAGAGTATCAAATTTTCTAGTGGTGAAGCGGTGTACTTTTCCCCAATAACCATGAAACCTATGTGTTTGCAGTGTCACGGTATAAAAACCCGTGGTGATATTCAGGATGAAGTGTGGGCAAAAATTCGTGAACTCTACCCAGAAGATGTGGCCTACGATTTTAATCTCAACGAACTGAGAGGAGCCTGGGGAGTATTGTTCCCGCCTGAGTACAAAGCCCGTAGAGGTAAGCCCGATCCTATTGCTATTCCCAAATAATTCAATTTGAAGTCATTCCGGAAACTCTGGCCTTTTGCCAAACCGTATTCTACCAGCGTTTTCTTCCATGTGCTATTCAATGTCTTAGCCATCGTTTTCGCCTTGGTGTCTATCGGATTGGTAGTGCCTGTTCTGCAAATTATCTTTGAAAAGACCCCAGAGCTTTCGGGTGAGCCTACCTGGATCGGCGATCGATTAAAACACTGGTTCTACCAAAGCATTCAAGCTAAAGTGCAAGAAACCTCCAAAGGCGATGCACTCTTTCTAGTAGTGATTTGGGTAATCCTTGCATTTTTTCTAAAAAACACTTTTCGGTACCTAGCGATGTTCGTCATTGCGCCCTTGCGAAACGGTATCACCCGCGATTTGCGCAATGCCATGCACGAAAAAGTGCTGCATCTTCCGCTGGGCTATTTTTCTGAAAGGAAAAAAGGAGACATCATTTCCCGTATGACCAACGACTTGAAGGAAATCGAATGGGCTTCCCTCATGACTATCGAACTCATTTTTCGCGAACCCATCATGATTTTGGCTTCGTTGGGGGTGCTCATTTACATGAATGCCAAACTCACGCTATTCGTGCTGGTAATGCTTCCCGTGGTGTCTTTCATCATTACCAAAGTTGGAAGGAGTTTGAAAAAATCATCTAAAAGCGCTCAAGAATACATGGGCGAATTGATGGCACGAATCGACGAGACCGTTGGTGGACTGCGTATTTTGAAAGCCTTCAACGCGGAAAACCACAAGCAAAAAACCTTTCAGCAGGCAAATGAACGCTACTACGGTATGATGAACAAGGTGCTGCGAAGGAGCGATCTTGCGAGTCCGCTTTCCGAAACCCTCGGGGCATCCATTATGGCTATCGTGATTTGGTTTGGTGGTCAAATTGTGATTCAAAGCAGCGACTTTGGTGCCGAGCAATTTATCGCCTACATTTTGTTTTTTTACCAAATAATTCCCCCGGCCAAAGCGCTGTCTAAAGCCAGTTTTCACATCCAACGCGCCGATGCCGCCGCCACACGCATCCTCGCATTGTTAGAAGCGGAAAACCCAATCACTGACCCCGCAAAGCCCCGAGAGCTTAAAACATTTTCGGAGAAAATAGACTTTCAGGATGTGGTTTTTGGCTACGGCGAAAATACAGTCTTGAATCACATTAATCTGCGCATTGAAAAGGGAAAATCCGTGGCCTTGGTTGGGCTTTCCGGTAGTGGGAAAACCTCCATTGCGAATTTGATTCCCCGTTTTTACGACATCAATTCCGGTAGCATTTCCATCGATGGCATTGATATTCGGGAGCTTTCGCTTCATCAACTGCGGGCGCAACTCGGTATTGTAGGGCAAGAAGCCATTCTGTTTAACGACTCTATCCACAACAATATCGCTTTAGGTAAACCAAATGCCAGTAGGGAGGAGGTAGTTGAAGCCGCTAAAGTAGCTCATGCTCATGATTTTATTATGGAATTGGAAGACAACTACGATACACACATCGGTGATTTGGGGATGAAACTCTCTGGCGGTCAGCGGCAGCGACTTTCCATTGCACGCGCAATTTTGAAAAACCCCGCCATACTGATTCTCGATGAAGCCACCTCTGCTCTCGACACCGAATCTGAACGTTTGGTTCAGGATGCATTGGAGGAGCTGATGAAAAACCGAACTTCCTTGGTTATCGCGCACCGACTATCCACCATCCGCAATGCCGATTTGATTGTTGTGCTCGATGCCGGAAAAATCATCGAACAAGGTTCGCACGATGCACTTCTAGAAAAACAAGGGGCGTATTATCGTTTATGGGCGTTGCAGTCATAATATTGCGAATGAATTGAGACCTAACATTATTTGTGCAGATTGATTTCAATTATTGGAAGTTTGCACTAATTGATTATTCTTATAGAAGCTTTTTACAATGAAGTTGAGCACGAATATTATTAAACAGATAAATAGCATTATAGACAATGCTCAAGAAAAAGCCGTAAGAGCAGTAGATAATCAAAGGGTTATTATGTATTGGAGTATAGGTAAGGTTATCTTTGAAGAGGAACAAGCAGGGAAACAGAGGGCGGATTATGGTAAATACTTAATCAAATCTATATCTGAGGAGTATCAGCCAAAATTTGGGACGGGTTTCTCAATTAGACAACTGGAGTTGAATAGGCAATTTTATAAGTATTTTCCAAATGCGAACGCA
The DNA here is from genome assembly GCA_051859825.1 of Schleiferiaceae bacterium. Taxonomy (GTDB): domain Bacteria; phylum Bacteroidota; class Bacteroidia; order Flavobacteriales; family Schleiferiaceae; genus CSBr16-58. The sequence goes on along the minus strand of JBHYFA010000053.1, from coordinate 15,475 downwards.
CTGCGTTCGCAATTCAGTTGGACTCATTATCGTGCTCTGATAAGGATTGAAAATCAAGAAAAGAAAAATTTTTACATGATAGAGGCTGAAAAAAATAATTGGACTGCACGGCAACTTGAATTTTTTGAAATTATGGGATTAAATATTAGATCAACCACTACGCATATCCAGTCATAATAAACAACAGTCTTCATGCATATTTTAGTCAACACGCGTTTGCTGCTTCCCGGGAAATTTACCGGGGTGGAGTGGTTTACGCTCGAAACCCTGAAGCGATTGGTTGCCTGGTATCCAGAGGTGAAGTTTAGTTTTTTGTTTGATCGCCCCTACGATGTGCAGTTTGTTTTTGCCGATAATGTGCAACCCCTCGTGGCTTTTCCCCAAGCGCGTCATCCGCTATTGTGGTACTGGTGGTTTGAATTCAGCGTACCAAAAGTGATTGCCAAACATCAGCCGGATATCTTTTTATCGCCCGACGGATTTTTGTCGTTGCGCAGTAGCATTCCCCAAATCCCTGTGATGCACGACCTTAATTTTGTTCATCAACCCGAAGGTTTGCCCGCACTTACGGGGTGGTACTACCGTCATTTTTTTCAGAAATTTGCCCGGAAAGCTACACGCATTGCCACCGTATCGCATTATTCGGCGAGGGATATTGCGCAAACCTACAATTTTCCATTGGACAAGGTTGATGTGATTGGCAACGGTGTGGGTGAACAATTTTTTCCATCCAAAGAAATGCACAACGTTGCGGAAGTCAACGGCGCCCCGTACTTTCTTTTTGTAGGATCACTTAATCCACGCAAGAACATCATCGGAATGTTGAAGTCATTCGAACATTTTAAGGCAAAGACGGGCTATCGGCATAAACTAGTGATTGTGGGCGATCCGATGTTTAAGCTAGACGAAACCGAGCGCTTTTTCGCTCAAATGCAATTTCGTGAAGATGTGATTTTTGCCGGTAGGCGAGAAGGTGACGAACTCAATCGACTCTACGCCCACGCCACGGCTCTCTGGTTCGTCTCCCATTTCGAGGGTTTTGGCATTCCCATCATTGAGGCGTATCGAGCCGGGTGTCCGGTTGTGACTTCTACTGCCACCTCCATGCCCGAAGTAGCCGGAGATGCCGCACTTCTGTGTGATCCGCACCACATTGAGGCTATTTCGGAGGCGATGCATCGATTGGTTGACGATGATGCTTTGCGCAGTCGTTTACGTGAAAAAGGTTTTGTTCGTGCCGAGCATTACACTTGGGACAAGGCCGCCGAGCGACTGTGGACGAGTATTCAAAAAGCCTTAGAACCATGCTAGAGCGCTTTGCACCCCCAGAAGTTTTGGAAGCCGGCTGCGATGAGGCGGGTAGGGGATGTTTGGCCGGACCCGTAGTTGCCGCAGCAGTGATTTTACCTCCGGATTATTTTCATCCCCTTCTCAATGATTCCAAACAACTTTCTGAAAAACGTCGCGATGCTTTACGCGTAGAAATTGAGCGGGAGGCACTGGCGTGGAGTGTGGCCAGTTGCAGTCCGGAAGAAATCGACGAGTTGAATATCCTCTGGGCTTCGGTGGAGGCGATGCATCGTGCGGTGGATGGACTGTTCTTGCGACCGGAAGTTCTGCTTATCGACGGCAATCGCTTCAAGGCATTTTCCGATATTCCGCATCATTGTATGGTGAAAGGAGATGCTCGATTTTGGTCTATCGCCGCCGCTTCTATCTTGGCAAAAACCCACCGCGACGAGATGATGATGGATTTAGATGCGACTTTTCCGCAGTACCAATGGCAGAAGAATAAGGGGTATCCAACCAAAGATCATCGAGCGGCGATTTCTGCCCACGGGATTTGTAATCAGCACAGAAAGAGCTTCCGTTTGTTTACGAATGAATAATACAGTTTATTGGAATCTTAATGCATCTACGACTTACATTTGTGCAGTAGTAATTTTTACCCGCTTCTTGCTTACGAATACATCGTACTAAATGGTTTGGCCTATCATGAAATGTCCATGTATTAGCCTTCAAAAGCTCCAATGAAAATTGACAAGGACATTCCATAACTTGTCCCGATATTTATGTCGGGATGACCTTTACAAAAAATTATTTACATATGAAAACAAGCATTTTTCTGGAAAATATCCGTCTGGCATTTACCGCATTGCGAAGTCAGCCCCTGCGCACTTCGCTTACAATGCTCATCATTGCCTTCGGAATTACAGCTTTGGTGGGGATTCTTACCGCCACTTCGGCCATTGAGGAAACCATTACAGGGAATTTTTCTCAATTGGGAGCCACAACCTATACCATTCAAAATCGTACGAGCGATGTGCGAATTGGACGCGGAGGACAAAATCGCCGGTTTTTTGAACCCATTGACTATATTCAAGCTCAGGGATTTAAATCTAAAATGGAGGAGTTAGGAATGGGCGTAGTTTCGTTGTCCTTTCTTGCCACCTCGGTAGCCGAGGTTGGATTCCGTGAGCGAAAAACCAACCCCAACGTGAGCGTGATGGCCGTGGATGCGGATTATCTCTATACCAATGGTTACGCTTTAAGTGCTGGACGAAATTTCACCGATACGGAAATTGGCTCAGCCACCAATGTGTGCATTATTGGGTCGGAAATCGTGGAAAAGCTCTTTCCTTTCGAGCAACCCGTAGGTCAGTTGATTCGTATGCGTGGAAAGACCTTTATGGTGGTGGGTGTTTTGGAATCCAAAGGAAGTAGTTTCGGTTTTAGCGGCGATCGTTCGGTTATGATTCCTCTGCGCGCGGCAACCGCACTTTTTCCTTTGGCCGGAAAGCGCACGCACGCATTAAACGTTCGTACTTTGTCGATAGAGGAAATGGAGAAGTCCATCGTGGAAGCCACGGGTATTATGCGGGTTGTTCGCAGGCTACGTCCCGAGGAAGACAATGATTTCTCGGTTATTCGTTCCGATAATTTCTCTGCTGCGCTCATCGATCAACTTAGTTATGTGAGTGTTGCCGCCACGGGTATCGGACTCATCACGCTCTTGGGCGCGGCGGTAGCCTTGATGAATATCATGTTGGTGAGTGTTACGGAGCGTACGCGGGAAATTGGAACCAGAAAAGCCCTCGGTGCTTCACCACTTATTATTCGGGTGCAGTTTCTTACGGAGGCTATCACTTTGGGACTTACCGGAGGAGTGGCAGGGGTGATTATCGGTATTGCTATCGGGAATATTGTTTCTTTCCAGATTGGAAATGCGTTTATTATGCCCTGGGCCTGGGTGGGCTTGGGGTTGTTTTTGTGTTTTATTACGGCGGTTATATCGGGGTATTATCCAGCTTCGCGGGCGGCGAAATTGGATCCGGTAGAAGCGCTACGCTACGAATAATGCAATGAACACCTTCCGCTTCGTATGCAAATTTGAATAACAATAATCAAATGAAATTCATCCTTTCCTTCTTGCTTTTAGTTTCCATGCACATTGGTGTGCAGGCCCAACAGCTCTCGAATCGCGCAAAAGCTTCGCTGATTACCTGTGGTGCGGGAGATGACCTGTACAGCGTTTTTGGACATAGTGCATTGCGAATTTCCGATCCGGGAAATAACCTCGACGTGGTATTTAATTACGGGACATTTGACTTCAATACCCCGAATTTCTATTTGAAATTTGCCCGTGGAAAGCTCGATTACATTCTCAGTACGTCCACCTTCTCGCATTTTCTCCGGGAATATGAATACGAAGAGCGTTACGTGTTTGAGCAAGACCTCAATCTTTCCAAGGACGATTTAGACTTGCTTTTTCAGGAGCTTTTAGAGAATTATTTGCCAGAGAATCGCAGTTATCGCTACGACTTCTTCTACGATAATTGCAGTACCCGCATCCGTGATTTGATTAAGAAAATTTTGGGCGAACGACTCGACTATCGAACGGAGGAGGTAGATTCCACTAGTATGAGTTTTCGTGATTGGATAGACGTTTACACCTTCAATGTGCCTTGGGGAGATTTCGGTATCGACCTCGCTTTAGGATTGCCTACGGATAAGAAGGTCAACGGTTTTCACGAGATGTTTCTCCCCGAGCGAATGAAGGAAGCGTTTGACAGGGCTTTACTCGATGGCGAGCCTTTGGTTTCCGAATCGAGAATGGTTTTAGATTATCCGGTTCGCGAGAATTATTTTCAATGGTTCACACCCACGCAGTTAACTTGGCTATTACTAATCATTGTATTCCTCTTGATGTGGCGAAAGGTTTATCCCATCTGGCTCGACAAGCTGTTCTTTAGCGTTTTCGGTTTAGTGGGCATTGCATTGCTGCTGCTTTGGTTTGCTACCGACCATACCGCTACAGCCTACAATTTCAATTTGCTTTGGGCCTTACCCACCTGGTTTATTTTCTTGTTCAACAAATCCAATACCCTCTGGACACTGCGTATTCACACTATTTTACTCATTTTTCTAATGACCGGTTGGATCATGCTGCCGCAATCTTTGCATCCCGCAGTTTTTCCCATTCTGATTTTGTTGGTTGTGAGGATGGTGTTTTATTATCGGTTGGTAGAAGTGAGAGGGGATTAAAACAATTATTCCTCTTTGTAGTAAATTTCAAACTTTTTTGATGATTTAATATTTAATATCGTTGGAAATGTTTATATTTGCTCTGCTACTCAAATATTCATTAGATTAATTGACAATCCAAAGATTTGCAATGGTCATAAAACCCTTTTTGCAACAGACTTTTTTTTGTGCATTACTACGAAAAACACTTAAACCATGAGAATAACTATTTTTGTCTTTTTGACCATGACTTCTTTGTCTTACTTATGCGCCCAAACAACAACAGCGTGGGGAATGTTGTCGTGGGGGAATACAGGTGCTATTGATATTGTAGAGGTTGAAAATGGGTATATTTCGGGAGTTGGCTACGGTACGCAAGGTGTTGTAGATGGTGTCTTTACAGTCAATGCATATGCCTCATTGGTTAAATTCAATGAAGATTTGATATTGGTTGATAGCGTTTATTTTCCTGCTATGCCAGACCATAATATTTATATTCACAGCACACATCTTGTAGGTGATAGTGTGTATGTTTTAACCTTTCAAATGGAAATAGACGGGTCGGTTGGTTCTATACGACACTGGAGTATACATTCATTTGATACTGACTTAAATCGCGGAAATCGGCATAACCTGAGTGTTGATAGTTCAGTTGTTTTTATTGAAGCTATGCTGTACGAGGACTCATCCTTCTTTTTTACTGGTGTAAATAGAAATATTGGATTTGTTGACAGTGTTTTTGTTTTTAAACATTTAAATTTACAAGGAGCGATTCTGTCAGATACAGCGCTGTCATATGTGACTTTACCTGTCTATACTTCACTTTGGAGTGTTCCTAATTCTAATCAAATCGTGATAAATAGGAGATCTAATTGGTTAATTTATTACAATATGCAAAACTTTAGCTTTGATTCTATTGTAGCTTCTCCAAACGATATTCGCCAAATAAATACGGTAGCAGACGGTTTGAATTTGGGTGTTCACATAACGCCAAATGAATTAACCAGCTATGTTGCTTTTGATGATGATGGAGCCTTGGATGAATTCTTTGTTATTGATACCACATTTTCATTAAAAAATAGATCTCTAATAGCGAGGCCTTTTGGAAATGCTGTAGATTTTGATACGGTTAATGATGCCTTATACATCGCTAATTTGCATCATTATTATTTTGATGGACCTGGCCCTTCGCCACGAAGTGATACACTCATTGTAGATTTAATTATTCACAAGGTTAATCCAATCGATAGGTCTATTATATGGAAGAAAACGATTGAAATAACAAACGCTACTGGAATAGATCAACGGCATGCTAGTTTGACCGGTATTCGCGCAACTTCGGATGGAGGTAGTGTAGTGGCTTTTCAGACTGCTGCTAACTCGATGAGCGGCAGTGTTCTTTATCTCATTAAACTAGGACCCAACGGAGAATTGCTTAGTAGAAATGATTTTGAATTGGAGAAGCCTGCATTGCGCTTATATCCAAATCCGGTAACTTCGCAGTTAAGCATTGAATCAGATGATTTTCCAGTCTTTGTAAGCATTGCTGATTTGAATGGTAAAATTGTTTTCAATGAGGATTCGTTAAAACGCAATCACAGTGTGAATGTAGAAGCTTGGACTAAAGGAGTGTATTTTATTTACATTCGCGGTGAAAACGGTTACTCGACAATAAAGAAAGTTGTCGTAAAATAATCTGAGCTTGTCAATAAAGTAATTGTTCAGTGCACAAAATGTGAGATTTTAACACCTCACAATCCTGCAATCAAAAGTGCTTGTAACAGTTTATTTTTCTAAGTTTTACCACAAAAAAAGTCTTCTGTATTTTTTTTAGTCGAAAAAATAAAAAATGTTTGTCTAATAAAAGTGAATCACTGTATATTTGCAGGCCGAAAACAGAACGGAAAAATTCATCGAAAAACCCATTTGGGTGCATATAAAACAACGTAATAATGAAACGTACATTTCAACCTTCCAACCGCAAACGTAAAAACAAACACGGTTTCCGCACCCGTATGGCTACGGCAAATGGTCGTAGAGTGTTAGCCGCACGTCGCGCACGTGGTCGTCATAAATTGACTGTTTCTGATGAAGGTTCTCATAAGCAATAAGTTATATTGTGAGGCTTGAAAGTTTTTTTAAGAAGGTGTTACTTCCAGAGTAACACCTTTTTTTATACCCTAAGGTTTAATTACCACATCCCACCACAAAGTTTTTGTCATGCCAAGAAATAAAGAAATCAAATCTGTTCTAATCATCGGTTCCGGCCCCATCGTAATCGGACAAGCTTGTGAATTCGACTACTCTGGTTCTCAGGCTTCTCGATCTTTACGCGAAGAAGGAATCGAAGTGAGTCTTATCAATTCCAATCCGGCAACCATCATGACTGATCCGGTTACCGCCGATCACGTCTATCTCCTGCCTTTGGAAATCGAATCGCTGGAAAAAATTCTCAACGAGAGAAAAATTGATGCGGTGCTGCCAACAATGGGCGGACAAACTGCGCTAAATCTCTGCATGGAAGCGGATAAGGTGGGACTATGGGAAGAGCATGGTGTGGAAATTATCGGGGTAGATATCGATGCGATTAATATCACGGAAGATAGAGAAGAGTTTCGTCTGCTCATGGAGAAAATTGGTATTCCGATGGCTCCTTCGCAAACAGCAACTTCTTATCTTAAAGGGAAAGAAATTGCTCAAAGTTTCGGTTTCCCGCTTTGTATCCGTGCGTCATTTACGCTTGGTGGCTCAGGAGCAACTTTCGTGCATACTAAGGACGAATTCGACGAAGCGCTTCAACGTGGATTAGAGGTTTCACCCATTCACGAAGTAATGATCGATAAAGCTCTCTTGGGTTGGAAGGAGTTTGAGCTCGAGCTTCTGCGCGATAAAAATGATAACATCATCATCATTTGCTCTATCGAAAATTTCGATCCTATGGGTATCCATACCGGGGATTCCATTACCGTGGCTCCGGCGCAAACCTTGAGCGACCGTACCTTCCAGCGTATGCGCGACATGGCTATGAAAATGATGCGCTCCATCGGAACCTTCGCCGGAGGGTGTAACGTGCAGTTTGCCGTTAGTCCCGACGAAAAAGAAGAAATCGTGGCCATCGAAATCAACCCGAGGGTATCGCGCTCTTCGGCTCTGGCTTCTAAAGCAACGGGTTACCCAATTGCTAAGGTGGCCTCCAAACTCGCCATTGGCTACACGCTGGATGAACTCAACAACCAAATCACCAAAGACACCACCGCCTACTTTGAGCCCACGCTCGACTACGTCATTGTGAAGATTCCGCGCTGGAACTTCGATAAATTTGAAGGAGCCGACCGCCGTTTGGGTATCCAAATGAAGTCTGTAGGTGAAGCCATGGGTATTGGCAGAAGTTTTCAAGAAGCCCTGCATAAAGCCGCTCAGTCTTTGGAAATCAAGCGCAACGGATTAGGCGCCGACGGCAAGGGTTATACCGACCAAGATGAAGTGATTGATAAACTCACGCACGCCAGTTGGAACCGAATTTTTGTAATCTACGACGCCATCCAAATCGGTATTTCGCTGCGCCGAATTCACGAAATCACGAAGATTGATATGTGGTTCTTGCGCGAAATTGAAGATCTGGTGCGCACGCAGACGCAAATTGAAAGTTTTTCGCTTAATACTATTCCCCGCGATCTCCTCCTTGACGCGAAAATGAAGGGATTTGCCGATCGTCAGATTGCTCACATGCTGAAATGCTTGGAAAGCGAGGTCTTCAATCGCCGTCAAGAGCTGGATATCAAACGTACTTTTAAGTTGGTTGACACCTGTGCAGCGGAGTTCGAGGCCTACACGCCCTACTACTATTCTACCTTCGAGCGCGACATCCAACTGGCCGACGGAACCCGTTTTGTGGAAAACGAAAGCATCGTAAGTGATAGGAAAAAAGTAGTGGTGCTCGGTAGCGGTCCCAACCGCATTGGTCAGGGTATTGAGTTCGACTACTGCTGTGTTCACGGCGTATTGGCCGCACGCGAATGTGGCTACGAAACCATCATGATTAATTGTAATCCGGAAACGGTTTCTACCGATTTTGATACGGCCGATAAACTCTACTTTGAGCCGGTATTCTGGGAGCATATCTACGAGATTATCCTCCACGAAAAACCCGAAGGGGTGATTGTGCAGTTGGGCGGACAAACGGCGCTCAAGTTGGCAGAAAAATTAGAACGCTTCGGAATTAAAATCATCGGTACGAGTTATAACTCGCTCGACTTGGCTGAGGATCGTGGAAGATTTTCGCAGCTTTTGGCCGACAATAATATTCCCTACCCACGCTTCGACGTTATCACCAATGCCGATGAGGCTTTTGAGGTGGCGGAGAAATTGGGCTTCCCCATTCTCGTTCGTCCTTCCTACGTACTAGGTGGCGCGGGAATGAAGATTGTGCTCAATCAAGAAGAATTGGAGCATCACGTTATCGAACTCTTCAAAGACTTTCCAGGCAATCGCGTTTTGCTTGACCATTATTTGGAAGGAGCCATTGAGGCGGAAATCGATGCCATCTGCGACGGCGATGATCTCTACATCATCGGTATTATGGAGCATATCGAGCCTTGTGGAATCCACTCGGGCGATAGTCATAGTGTATTGCCACCATTCAATTTGGGTGAATTGATTATCGATCAGATAAAAATGCACACCGAAACCATCGCGCGTCAGTTGCAGGTTAAGGGATTGATTAATATTCAGTTTGCCATCAAAGACGATGTGGTGTATATCATCGAAGCCAACCCACGTGCGTCGCGTACGGTGCCCTTCATAGCGAAAGCCTATGGCGAGCCTTACGTGAACATCGCCACTAAGTTGATGTTAGAAGAAAATAAGGTGTCTGATTTTGAATTTAATCCCCAGCTAGACGGATTTGCCATTAAAATTCCGGTATTTTCTTTTGATAAATTCCCCAAGGTAAACAAAGAACTTGGTCCACAGATGCGCTCTACAGGAGAGAAAATTCACTTTATCAAAAACCTTCGCGATGCGATGTTTAGAAAGGTGTATGCTGAGCGAAACTTGTTCTTGAGTAAGTAATGTAAAACCACTTTGTATCATGTTGAAGGTTTTCATGATTTTATTCCTAGCCGTGTACGTGCTGGTGGTTTTGTACAATAACTTTGTGAAACCTTTTCAGGATGGTTATCGTCGTGATGCGGCCTCTGGAGAAAAGAAGAGAGGCAACGTTATCGTTACTTTCAATCCGGAAAAGGGAAAAAAACCTCGCAAAGGAAATTCCGACGATTATATCGATTACGAGGAAATTAAAGACTAGTTTTGCATTCTTACCAGAATCCATAGCATTTTCATGGCAATAAAATACAACCGAGAAGCTTTTTCCAATGAAGAGCTCATCCAGATATATTCAGCACTTTTAAAACCTCGAATGATTGAGGAGAAGATGCTTATCGCACTTCGTCAAGGGAGGATTTCTAAATGGTTTTCCGGTTTCGGTCAGGAAGCGATTTCGGTGGGAACCACCTTGTCGATGCTTCCTGAAGAGCACATCCTCACCATGCACCGCAATCTCGGGGTGTTTACCGCTCGCGACATTGATTTATACCGCTTGTTTGCCCAGTTTCAGGGAAAAGCTGATGGCTTTACGAAGGGGCGCGATCGTTCTTTTCACTTCGGCGCACCGGAGCATAATATTGTGGGGATGATTTCCCATTTAGGACAGCAACTGGGCGTAGCCAACGGAATTTCACTCGCCCATCTATTACAAGGAAATGCCAATGCTTCACTCGTTTTTTCTGGAGATGGTGGAGCCAGTGAGGGTGATTTTCACGAGGCGCTTAACGTGGCTGCGGTATGGCAACTCCCAGTGATTTTTGTGGTTGAAAACAATCAGTGGGGATTGAGTACGCCGAGCAACGAGCAGTTTCGCTGCGCGCAATTTGTTGATAAGGGTATTGGCTACGGCATGGAGGCCGAACGAATTGATGGAAACAATATTCTCGAAGTAATCGAAACCACCCGTTATTGGGCCAATAAAATCCGCACCAATCCTCAACCGGTTCTCTTGGAGTGCGTGACTTTCCGTATGCGCGGACACGAGGAGGCGAGTGGCACCAAGTATTATCCGGACGGATTGATTGAGAAATGGCAAAAGTTTGATCCGGTGGAGAATTTCAAGAACTTTTTGCTGAAAGAGAAGGTCATTACGGAGGAGCTGGACAGAGCCATGCGCGATGCTCAAGGTAAAGAAATTAACTCCGCTCTTCAGCGTGCTGTTGAAGCTGCACCCATCATTTTTGATCGTGAGAAAGAACTGGCGGATTGTTATGCGCCGGTAGATATTCCACTTACGGAACCCGGTTCTGAAACCAAAGAAATGCGTTTGATCGACGCCATATCCGACGGTCTGCGCGAAAGCATGCGCAAGCACGATAATTTGGTGTTGATGGGGCAAGATATTGCCGACTACGGTGGGGTTTTTAAAATCACCGATGGTTTTATGGCGGAGTTTGGCAAAGAGCGTGTACGCAATACGCCTTTGTGCGAGTCGGCCATTTTGGGTTCCGGTCTCGGTCTTTCCATTAAGGGGATGAAGAGCATGGTAGAGATGCAGTTTGCCGACTTCGTAACCGAGGGCTTCACTCAGATTGTCAATAATTTGGCGAAAATTCACTACCGCTGGGGGCAAAATGCCGATGTGGTGGTGCGTATGCCTACCGGGGCAACGGTACAAGCCGGTCCTTTCCACAGTCAGAGTAATGAGGCGTGGTTTACCCATACACCGGGATTGAAAGTGGTTTACCCCGCTTTTCCTGATGATGCCAAAGGTTTGCTTATTCGTTCGTTTGAAGATCCCAATCCGGTGATGTTTTTTGAGCATAAGGCGTTGTATCGTTCGCTTTCCGGAAATGTTCCCACGGGATATTACAGTTTGCCTTTTGGGGTTGCGCGCACGGTGGGTGAGGGCTCAGATGCCAGTATAATTACCTACGGAATGGGTGTTCACTGGGCGCTCGAATGGCAAAAGCAACACCCCGAGGTGAAGCTTGATATTGTGGATCTTCGTACCTTGGTGCCTTTAGATGAAGAGGCTATTTACCGCAGTGTACGCAAAACCGGAAAGGTATTGGTGCTGCACGAAGATTGTTTGACCGGAGGATTTGGAGGCGAAATTGCCGCACGCATCGGTGAGTTTTGCTTCGAGCACCTCGACGGACCCGTACTTCGTTTGGGAAGTATGGATACCCCGGTGCCTTTTGCGGGTAATTTAGAAAATGGCTTTTTGGCATCTACCTATCTCGATGAAGTGATGGAACGGCTGTTGGGGTATTAGAATAGGTTTATTGGAGATTTCGTTTTTGAGCGTTAATTTTTAGCGGAGGAATTTACGATTGATTTTGAGTGTTTTTTTAGGATGTTTGAGCAATTTGATTGCTCCTGTGATTACAGGAAGATGTTATTGAAAGTGCGAAAACTTGATTGATAAAACAAACCACCACACAGCTAAACCACATATACTACACGCAAAAAGAACTTTACGAAGAACACATTAAACTGTTAAAAGAAGAAATAGCCGAAATGCGTAAGGAGCGGCAGGAGCTAATCGCTTTATTGAGAAGGAAGTCTTGAAATCAATTACCTAGATGTGTGGTGTTGCAGCATCTCGCCTCCTTTCTTTTTAATACTCCAATTTATAATACGTAGTGTCCATTTCCTTAAGAAGTATCCTCCTTGTTTGTAAGTGTGGATACACACCAGGTTTTGTGACATAAAAGTCTAACCGATTATGAACATTACCTTCGCCGGGTAATATTACATAAAAATTTTGAGCATGATAAAATCGTTGATTCAAAACTGATCGAAATATAATCCAGATAACGTCACCAAATTGCGGTGTCATATTCTCCACGTGTAACTTCAACCATGCCTTTTTTGCTACTCCCATATCTATTCTACCATGATAGCCTGCGGGAAAATAAGCAGCAGAATTCATAAATTCATTGGTATCTAAAATTTGCCAGCCGCCACCCTCCCAAAATGTATCATCAGGAACTTCATCTAAAAATCTTAGCCTATAACGTCTTCTCACTTCTTCCTTCTCTTCTATTGTAAATTCAAAATATCCATTTTCATCTGTATAGGTTTCGGCTATTAATTCACTGCCTCCATAAAACATCCCAATTTTATACGGTCTATCGTTTATTATTTCCATAGACCCCTTTACTACAAGATAACCGTGTATTTTGGTAAGCTTTGGAGGGTATTCTTCTTTTTTGCAGCCTGAAATAACACTCACTAAAAGAAAATTTAACAATATAATCGTTTTATTTAAAATTGAAGATCTATACATTGTTTCAAAAGTTAATCCTTACTTTTAATAAAAAAACCGATTCCCAAACTAAAATTTACTAATCTGATTTTTTGAGTGAAATTTTCAGTATAACTTCCCAAATTAGTACGCGTTGTCCTATTTTCAAACCTTGGATTAGATGTGCTGTAATCAATATTTGAAACGAGATACCACTTGTCATTTAATGAATAATTAAATGCAAAACGGAAAATCATACTTCTGGTATATTTAGATACAACTGATTCACGATTAATCAATGACGGATACCCTGATGGACTATTAATATTGTATGCTTCAAAACCTGGCGACAAATACTGAACAAAAGAAAACAAAAATTGAGGTTCTATAGACAATTTATTTGTTAAAGGATAGCGTGCAAAAACTCCAAAATGAAAAAATGGCCTTTCAAATTCCCAATAAGTATTAATAACTGTAAAATCATCTGTGTAAGGTTGAGCTATATCTTTAACTAAATTATGGTGATTCGTATTAATGCCATGCATATTTACTGCTATCAAATACCCATAATTCTTATATACAGGAACAAAATATGTAAAATCTATAACTGGGCCTAGTGTGGCATAGCCTGGAGTTTGTTCAGAATTAGGGTTCTTACTTGCAAAACTCCCAACAGGATTACTAACTCCAATAGAAAAAAAGTTAAAATGGTTATCCTCTCTTTTTTTATCTTCCTCTTGCGCAAAACAAGAAAAAAACAAACTTAAAAAAAATATCAAATAGTAATGCTTTCTCATTTTTTGAGTAAAAATACGTCAAAACTTTTTATGCATTATCGTTAGATCGACGAAAACCCCCACGCTACCAGAATAGCCACAATTACAGACCCTATTTTCACTAAATTAAAGCGGTGGTCTTCGCTGGCTTCAAAGAGGATGGTGGTGGAGATGTGCAGGAAGATACCCGCTACGAAGGCTGTGGCGTAGGTGTTAATTTCGTTCATGTTGGGCAGGTATCCGCCAAAGATCATTCCTAGGGGTGCCGTAATTGCGAAAAGGAAGAGTAGGGAATAGGTGACTTTAAGTGATAGTTTTCGGTCGCGCAGGAGGGAGAACAGCACAATGCCCACGGGGATGTGGTGAATGGCGATGGCCCAGAATAGTTTATTGGTGATTTCCGGATTATGGCTCTGGGTGCCGATGGGAATGCTTTCGATGAAGGCGTGCAGACAAAGGCTAATGAATGCCGCAAAGGGAATATTGCTGCGTGTTTTTTTCTGGGGTTTATGCTGATGGCCGTGTTCTACCCCGTGGGAAATCATTTCTAGAAATACTTGGAAGAGAAAGCCCAGCATAACCATGAGTCCGGGTAGGGGGTTATGGGAGTGATGGTGTCCGTGGTCTGTATCGTGATGCTCTACGCTGTGTGCGTAAATTTCTGGCATAAGGTGCATCATAGCTAGGGCGAGGAGATAAGCGCCCGAGAACGCCAGCATGATTTTCAAACGTAGGGGGTTGCCGCTTCTAAACCAATTTGCAGCAAGAGCTCCGATCATTACCGAAGCGATGAGGATGAGGGATTTGAATATCATTTTTGGGCAAGGATAATGAGGCGCGGAGAAGCGTTTTCGATAAAGGGTTCTAGGAAGTAGTTGCCCCAAATTTGTACGATTTGGAAATTTGCTTTGGTGAGCATTTCGATAAAATCATCTTTGTAGTAGAGCGCTACTTTTTCCATAAAGTGCATGGTGCTGTCCCCGTCTTGCACGCTGATTTCTTTTACTACGTGCTGGTTAAGTAGTGATCGTTTGGTAGTAAAACGAATCCCCTCTATTTTTTGAACCAATTCTTTATCATTGCCCGCGGGTATGGCGCGAGCATTTAGATAATCAAAGAAAAACAGGCCGGAGTTTTTTAAGCAAGCATAGATGTTATTTATAACTTGTTGGTGTTCGGCTTTGGAGTTGAAGTAGCCAAAACTGGTAAATGCATTTAGTACGGCGTCGTATTCATTATCGCCTAGTGAATTACGCATGTCTCCAACTTTAAACTCCACTTTCGGGTGGTCGTTTTTTGCTTTATTAGCAAATTCTATATTGGCTGGGGACAAATCCACCCCCACAACTTGGTAGTTCATCTGCGCCAGTTGCATGGCGTGACGACCGCGGCCACAGGCTAAATCTAAAATTCGTGCATTGTCATCCAGTTTTACTTCGTTCATCAAATTTTTGATAAACGTCTGAGCCTCTGTGCGATCACGATGCTGATAAAGCGTATGATAATATTTGGTGTTAAACCAATCGGCAAACCATTCTGATTTGGTGGACATGTATTTGTATAAAAAAAGAGGGCATTAGTAATAACGCCCCAAAAGTATAAAAAACTCAGCTATTATCGCAAGAATGTTGCACTAATCATAAAATAGGTTTGCGAGCGATCCGTGCTTATTCCGAATGGCTGTCCTAAGTTAGGAAGAAATCGATTAGAATTCTGCGTAAAATTAACCACGGCAAAGTCCATCCAGAAATTTTTAGAGCGAAATCCTGCTCCGGTGTGAATTCCTTGGATGCCGGAATTATCGAAATCATCAATAAATCCGGAAGTGCTATACGAGTACCCCCCACGAAGGAAGAAGTTTTTTAACCTAACTTCA
>JBHYFA010000052.1:0-21253 GCA_051859825.1 Schleiferiaceae bacterium | reverse complement strand
CGCACTACCGCTACACTTAACTCTAAACCTCTCACTGTAAACTTTTAACAGTTACCTAAAAATCCCCCCTCACCCCCATCCCAAACAAAGCAAAATCATACCTTGCTGGGTCTTCTGCCGAAAGCTTACGTAAATGCGTATCTAATTCTTTTACCGCCTGCCAATCATTTTGCTTGCGGGTGATGAGGTTGAAATGACGGGCTACGCGGGAGGTATGCACGTCGAGCGGACAAGAGAGCTTGTGCATGGGGAGCTGCGACCAAATACCGAGATCCACGCCCGTGGCATCTTGACGTACCATCCAGCGTAAAAACATCACCAGACGTTTGGCAGCACTACCACTCAGCGGATCGGAAAGGAAGCGTTGTACGCGTTTGGGATTATCAACCTTGGCGAGGGCAACTTGACGAAAGCGATGCAACACCGGACCGTAATTGATCTCGTGCTCCTCCGGTTGAAACCACGACCACCAATTTCCGCGTTCCAAACGCAGGGCACGAAGAGCTTTTACCAAATCAATGATGTCGGCGTGATTAAAGGTGCGGTGTACGAAACCGTGGAGCTGCTGAAGTTCGGGCTCACTTGCCTGCATTACAAAATCGTAAGGGGCATCGTCCATGCGTTGCAGCAAATCCGTACACTTATTGATGATGGTTTTGCGTTGTCCCCACGCGAATATTGCCGCAAAAAAAGCCGCAACCTCCACATCGCCCTCGTGATGAAAACGATGGGGAATGGAAAGCGGATCGTCGAGGATGAATTCCGGGGTATTGAAGCGCTCCACGTAAGATTCAAAGAGTGGACGCAATCGAGCATACGGATACCCCCTAGGCAATGCTTCCGTCTTTAATGAATACGGTACGGTCGGCCATCTGGGCCAACTTCTCGTTGTGGGTGATAATGAGGAAGGTTTGCCCCAGTTCCTCGCGGAGTTTTAAGAACAACTCGTGGATTTGCAGAGCGTTTTGGGAATCAAGACTACCGGTGGGCTCGTCGGCCAAAATAATGGACGGGCGATTCACAAGGGCACGAGCTACGGCCACGCGCTGACATTCACCGCCGGAGAGTTCGCTAGGACGGTGACTTGCACGATCTTGCAAACCAATAAGCTCCAAAAGCTCAAGTGCTCTGGCCTCGGATTCGGCTTTGCTGGTTCCGGCAATCATGGCGGGAATGGCGATATTTTCCCAGGCGGTAAATTCCGGCAGTAAATGGTGAAATTGAAAAACAAAGCCGATATGTTTATTGCGAAAAGCCGCTAATTGGTCACCCTTAAGTGAAGTAACATCTTGCCCTTCAAGCATCACCTTACCGGAATCGGGGGTGTCAAGCGTACCTAAAATTTGCAGCAAAGTAGTTTTCCCTGCTCCACTGGCACCGGCAAGCGAAACAACTTCTCCCTTTTCAACTTTGATAGAAATATTTTTAAGCACCTGTAAGTCGCCATACGACTTGTTGATTCCTTGGGCTTCAATCATGAATCCTTGTTTGATATTTTAAAGAGAAAGTCTTTTTCCTCCTTGGAAAGACTGTTGTAGCCCGAACGAGAGATTTTATCCAGAATTTCGTCCATGCGTTCTTGTTCATCGCGCTTGTTGTTCGATTTTGAACGTGAGAAAGGCATAGACTCGGAAAAAGAGGAATTTCCGGATTCGGTTTTTCTGTAAACGGTACGCATTACCGGTTTAGGCTTGTTTTTAAACCGATCTTCAAGCCAATCGACCCACCCCATGATTCCTTCGCTCCAATCGTTCCCCGCTCTCAAAGCACGAATATAGAAAAAGCCAAACAATGCACCGCCTAAATGCGCGATATGTCCGCCAGGGTTTGATTGTAGGCTCTGCAAAGACAAGAGATCCATTAATACAGCAAACACCGCAATTGACCATAAGGGAACTCTAAGAACAAAGAAAAGCTGAACAGGAAGTTGTGGTCGAAGCGTGGCAATCGCAACAATTATTGCCATTACACTTGCGGAGGCGCCTCTAGCGTTTGAAATGCTAACCGAATCGCTAAAAGCTGGAGAAATATTGTAGATCAACACATAGAGAAAACCTCCTGCCAATCCACCCCAAAGGTAAACACCTAATAGACGGCGTGACCCTAAAAACTCCCGAAATAGCATGCCACCAAAGTATAGCCAAATCATATTGAAGAGCAAATGCAGAAAACCTTCGTGGAGAAACATATAGGTGACGAAGGTCCAGGGGCGTGTCAACAATTTAATCCCGTCGGTGGGTAGGGCTGTAACAGCGATGAAGTATTGAGAAATCGAAAATCCGCTGAGTGCTCCGAAGATGTTGACTATGAGAATAGCAACAAATACGGCTACGTTAATCAAGATCAGTCTGGCCAGTGTATCAGACTGTGAGAAGAAAGATCGAAACGATTGCGGATTAGATTGAAACATATCAAAAGTTTACGCAAAGTTAAACATAAAAATTACGATCGTTGTTCCGCCAATAACGAATTAATAAAAATCCGAACAACATTCCCCCAAGGTGGGCGAGGTGAGCGATATTACTAGACGGATTATTCGATATACCATTAATGATTTCCAGAACGCCTATACCCATTACAAAGTATTTGGCCTTTATTGGAAAAAGGAAATACAGATAAATGTACTGATTAGGGAAGGTCATACCGAAGGCGAGAAGTATTCCAAAAACTGCTCCCGATGCACCCACCGTTGGTATGCTAAGCATGGTAGCGAGTTCGCGAAGTTTCTGAAAACCATACTCCCCTCCTATTCCCTGCGGTGTAGCGTAACCCGTTTCGATGGCTTGTTGGATGCTCGACATGGAATATCCCATTCCAAGAAGTTCGTTAAAAAGCAATCGAGCTTCAAAATACTGAACACCTAAGTGGATGAAGGCTGCACCAAAGCCCGTAATTAAGTAAAAGGTGAGAAAGCGCTTGGCTCCCCATATATTCTCAAGCGCGTTACCAAACATCCATAACGCAAACATATTCAACAAAATATGCCCGAAATTCCCGTGCATAAACATGTGGGTAACCAGCTGGTAGGGTGAAAAGTGTGGACTACTTGGAATATATACACCTAGTAATCGGATTAAGTTAATTCCAAAAGTGCTATCTAGAACAATGGTAGCTAAAAAAAACAAACCATTGATAATCAATAGATTTTTGATTACTTCGGGCAACATTTGGAAGCGTGTGGATGATATCATGCAGAGAAATAGTTTTGTATGTCTTGGAGTGTTAACTTGAATATGGTTGTTTTTCCGCGCGGACTAAGCATTGGCTCGTGGCAGGCAAATAAGTCTTTCACTAGTTGGTCAACGGCTTCCGGTTGAAGTTTATCAGGTTGGCGTACGGCTCCACTTTGCGCTAGATTGATAATGAGTTTGCGATTGAATTGTTCTTCATCCAATTCACCGATTTCATTAATGTCGTTTAAAATACCCTCAACAATTTCCGGCAAACTCGATTCGTTGAGGAAAGAGGGAAGCCCAAAAAAGATGACTTTTTCATTATCCTGAATTTCTGAGTCGAAGCCCAAGGATTGTAGCGTTGGAATAAAGGCGGTCAGAGCTTTTGCATCGGCGGGAGACAGTTCTACTTCCACTGGAAAGAGTAATTGTTGAGAAAGAGATGTTTGTCGTTTCAAGCTTTTCATCAGCTCCTCATAAAGCACCCGTTCGTGTGCACGACGTGGATGAATAAACAGAATGCTATCGCTGGTTTGGTACTGAATAAATGCCGAGCCAAATAATGTGTTTGCCTTGGTGTTTTGGTTGAAATGACTACTAGGCTGGTTAGCTTGCGACTCTGTAGGAAAAGAAAATGTAGAAGTAGGTTGAGTATTTTCCTGAGGAATATTTTTCACTTCTAAATCGTCAACCATAAGCTTTTCCCAGCCTTGTGTAGCTGGACGCCGTTGTTCCGAATATTTTGATTTAAATGGATTGTAATTTACATCCACCTGAATTTTTGGTTGTTGCGGCGGATTCTTCAGTTGAGAGGCTGGTAGATTAAATGTACTGGTCGATTCAAAGTCAAGCGAAGGAGCCACGTTGTGTTTTCCGAGACTATGCTTCACAGAGGAGCTAAGCATGGCGTACACCATTTTCTCATCAACGAAGGAAATTTCTGTTTTGGTGGGGTGAATATTCACATCGATGGTTGCGGGGTCAACTTCGATAAATAGAAAGTAAGATGGGTGAAAACCCGGAGATATCAAATCTTCAAAAGCCTTTACCACTGCGTGATGAAGCACGTGGTGACGAATAAAGCGGTGGTTGACGAAAAAGAACTGTTCGCCCCGTTTTTTTCTTGCGGCTTCGGGTTTGGCAACAAAACCTTTGATGCTAACATGCTCGGTTTTCTCCTCCACCGAAAGCAGGTGCTTATCTATTTTTTTGCCCATTACTCCCACGATTCGCTGGCGCAGATTGGCTATTGGGAGGTGGAATAGTTCGTGGTGATTGTGAAAAAAACGCATACTCACCTCGGGATGCGCGAGAGCTACGCGCTGAAACTCGTCGGTAATATGGTTGATTTCAACTTGATCACTTTTTAGAAACTGTCGGCGAGCGGGAATGTTATAGAACAAATTCTTGACTTCCATGGATGTCCCAACCGGTTTTGCTTCCTGCCCAGACTCAACCAATTTTCCGCCTTCAATGCGCAGAAAGTGTGCAACCTCATCATCGTTCATTCTTGAGGCGCAGTGCACTTGAGCCACCGCCGCGATGGAAGCTAAAGCCTCTCCACGAAACCCCATGGTGGCGAGTGCAAAAAGGTCGGTTGCCGCACGAATTTTTGAAGTTGCGTGGCGTTCGAACGCCATGCGTAGGTCGGTTTGCGACATTCCTCTGCCGTTATCAATAACCTGAATAAGTGTTTTACCCGCATCTTTTACAATGAGTTGAATTTGTGTAGCTCCGGCATCGATGGCGTTTTCAAGTAGTTCCTTGACAACGGATGCGGGGCGTTGCACCACCTCACCAGCGGCAATTTGGTTGGCTACGTTTTCGGGTAATAACTGTATTAAATCGCGCATTTTGGCTTAGCTGAGGATGTAGTATGTGATGAGTAAAAGTGAAATAACTATCATAATCATTCGAAAAACGGAGTAGGTTCCGGCGGGTTGGCGGGAGGAACGATGACGGGAAAACCCCTCTCGGATAGCAGCTTTGCGTTCTTCTTTCGATAATTCAACACCATCCATTATGCGCTTACGTTCTTCACGCTTTTCCTTCTCCTCGTCGTAATAACGAGGCTTATAATCAAAAGCCTTGGGTAGCTGAGTTCTAAAAAAACGAATGCGCATTTTACTAGAATTTTAGTTCACCAGAGTTCAACTTCGGTTGCTCCTTTGCCATACTTCTGATAGGAAGCATCATAATATTGTAAACGGTCGTAACCGTCTAGAAGTTTGATGATTTCCGTTCGCAAGATACCCTGACCGATTCCGTGAATCAAAACCAGGCGTCTCACCTTTCGTTTTCTGGCTTGGTTGATAGCACGACGAGCGTGGTATAGTTGGATATCCAGCATTTTATCTTTCGAAATTTGCCTTTCGTTATCCACCAAGTTATGGATATGCAAATCCACCTCCATAAAATCGTTTGATGGAGTGTAGGATTCTGATTTACTAACCCTTATAACCTCAACATCTTTTGGACGAACTTCCGCGTGTTGAAGTGATTTTGCAAGCAAATCTTCTTCCTCTATTACAATAAGCTGGTCACAAGGAAAAACCTCTTCGAAGCCATCCTCGCGAAGCACATTGGCAGAGTTTCCATCAACGGAGAGCACTCTTCCTTCGCCTATGTCATTAAGAAAGCGGACTTTACATCCGTTGAATATTTCCATTTTTCCGTTACCTATATTTGGCAAAAATACAGGCTCAGCGGCGATTTTTTAGCATGCAATTCCATAAAGGAAGGCAAAAAATAAGTTGGTTAACGAGGCTATCTTTATAGGCAAATACAAACTTATTCGATTTCTAGATTAAGCTCCGGCCACAACCGCTTAAAGTTGAGCAATGATTTTTGCTGCCAAGAAATTCTATTTGAACCCTTGATGGTAAGCTTGATGTTTCCTTTGCTTTTACAATTAAGAACAAATAAGCTTATAGTAGTAATACCTGAACTATTCAAGAATTTCAAGTCGCGAAAATCAAGTGTTAAATCTTTGTTTGATTGACTACTATTCGTCGAAAGGAATTCTGTTACTTTTTCATATTCCTTCATATTTGCTAATCGTAGCGAACCATTAAACTTGATTGTACTTGTGTTTTCTTCCAAAACAAGTTCTGCATCTCCGGCTTTTGTTGTCATAATTTTTATTTCTTTATTGCTTTACACTTCTTCCAAGTAGTAGTAAAGCTGCACATTAATTATATGTTTTCCATTAACAATGTTTAATTTAGCACCTATTTTGGTTGGGTAATCTTTCATCAACAATAAAATACCAATACCGGAACCTTCAGAAGTAGGGTCAATTTTTTCTGAGAGTGTTTTGTAGTAAACGCTTTCCAAATCATCGTTAGTTAAAAGGTTTTGCATGTGACCTTTAAGAATGTTGTAATGATACTGCGTAGTGACATTTTCAATTTCGATTTTCAAAACAGTATCGTACAACTTAAGATTTATGTTTACTTCGCTATCTCTTTTTACGGAACATTTCACTGCATTCTCCATTAACTCATTAAAAATGGTTGAAATAGAGTTCTCCAAAAGCTCAGAATTATCCATAGCTGTAGAATAGAACGCGGCAACAAAATCTGCTAACATACCGCAGCGCTTCCAGTAGGTAACCATATCTACCGGTTTAACTTTAATATTAACCCTACCTTCAGCTGGCAAAGCTTCACTGATGATATCGTAATATCCTAAAATTACTTCCTCGTCCATATTGTAAATCATTTTTGGGTCTTCCCATTGAAATGTTTCATCGTTTGCAATAAGTGGTTCATTCATGATAAATTTATTCATTAATGGAGTTTCTACATTGGATGGCAATTCCTGTAATATCGTCTAAGATTTTGGCATCACCAATAAAATTATCGAGTTCATCATACATCTCTTTCAAAAGAACGTCAGGTCCTTTGGGAGCAAGTTGTTTAAACAAATCAAACAATCGATCTTCGCCAAAGAAATCTCCAGCTTCATTTTCGGCCTCGGTAAATCCGTCTGTATAGAAAAAGTATAGATCGCCTTCACTAAATGGGAGCTTTACTTCATTGATATATTCATCGACATTTTCAATTAAACCAATATACATACCAAGATAGCCCGTTGAGATCATTTTTGTTTCACCTGTTTGTCCGTTGTAATAAAAAATATTCTCGTGTTGACCGCAAACAGTAACTTCATTGTCTTTGATTCGAACCAATACCATGGTAAGATTACGAACATCATTTAATCGGTTTCGGATATTTCTATATAAAACAGTATTAATTCTTGTCAATGCGTCTGTGAGTTCTACTTCCTGATCCTCAAGTACGGTTCTAAGCACACTTTGTGCCATGAGCATAACGAGTCCGGATTGTAAGCCGTGATCGGTAACGTCGCCAATTGCCAGAATGACAGAGCCATCTTTTTGAGGCAAGAATTCATAAAGGTCTCCACCAATTTCGGTAGCTGGTTCCATACGTGCTGCAACTGTAACATTTTTTTGCGAAGAATAATCAAAATCGTTAGGGAGCATCATAAGCTGGATTTTCCGAGCTACATCCAGCTCCATTCCCATGCGTACATTCTCCTCTTGCAGCTGCATGCGTTCCTCACTTGCAATGTTAATCTTTTCTATAACCTTAGGTATTACGTTTAAGACTCTCGATATCATGTTTGACTCAAAATAAACGGCCATGAAAGCGAAAACCATAAAAATCATCCAAACGGTAAAGTAAAGTAAAATGGAAGCCGGCACTAATCTCTCATTCTCAGTTGCCAACTGCCGTTCTAAAGCATCAGAATCTTGGAATTTAAGAGCTTCATTATAAGCGGCTACTTCTTCTCTGGTCATGAGATGATACTCAAAGTCAGAACCAATATTAAAGTATGCAATAGAAAGACTTACTGCACTGATTGCAAACCAAATAATGGCCATTCGCCTGCCCAATACTATACCTACTATGAATAGTAATATGACGGAAAAACCAAAATCCACCAGCATGCTCATGGCAGTGTTGATGCTCGCATGAACAATAACAATCGCCATGACCATGGCGATTAAAACAGTAGCCCATGCTGACAACCTGTCTGAACGAAGGTTAATTGGCTTAACTCCTTCTAAAACCCTATAGTTATAGGCAAAGGAGGCGAGATTTATGGCTATTACGAGCGGGTAAAATATAAAATCTCGAGCTGGATCTGGAAGAGTTCCAAAGTTAATTAATTGAACGATTAGAAATAGAAGCAAGGAAGATATAAAAAGAACATTTACCGCCAATAGAATTTTGCGATTTGTATCTCTTGTGGGTTCCGATAGAATCTTACCAGCCTCATGCAGAACATTATTCTTTGAACCTTCGCTAATCACAACTTAATTTTTTTAAAAATTTTAGTCTGAATCTCAATTTCAATTTCGGGGTTCGTTGAAGAATATGTTGCTTCTGCTTCTTCATATAGTGATTTTATTTCAGATCGTTGTCCCATGAAAGCAAACATTCCCCACATATTCCATCGACCTAAGCTTAATACATTATCATTCATATCCGGAGCATCTTCAAAGCCATCATTTTTTACTTTAAAACTGTGAATATCTACCAATGAAAAGCCAACAGCCTCAGCTAAATCATCAATATCATCCATAATCCGTCTATCTCCCAAATGCAATTTACGATGTGCGTCAACCATTATTTTTATTGTATCAGGTCCTTGAAAAGTATTATCATTTACATCAGTGATAACCAAATATCCATCGAGCGCTAAAATACGGTGAATTTCTTTAAGTGCGAGGTATGGTTTCAATAAATGTATAAAAACAAAGGAAGTGTTGACCAAATCAAAAGTACCAGGCTCTACATCAAGAGAGTACAATGAACTTTGAATCCAATTTATTTTAGGATTGGTAAACTTAGCGTATTCGATAAAACCTGGGTCAATGTCGGCACCATAAAAGTTTTTATTGCTACATATACTCATCTTTTTCAAAAGTGAGGCATATACACCCGGACCACAGCCAATATCAATTACATTCTTAATTAAAAGATTGTTTTTGAAAAATCTATTCCAGAAATCTTTCAAACTAAAGAACAAACTTCTTGCTTGTGCTGATAATCGAGGAAGTTCATCAGCTAAGGATAAGGGGTCGAGATATAAATTGATAGAACCTTGATGAAAATGGTAGAAATCGCTGAGCAGAGGATATTGAAAAATATGATGGCTTAAATCCGGAAGCTTAATGCCGCGCTTTATACGCCTATCAAGAAAATAATTGCGCATTTGCAGATACAACCTCCTAAGATTATCTATTTCATCTACTATCAAAACATCAACAATCTCATCATCCACCTGCTGCTCATACATCTTGTTGAATCCATACATCCGATTGTAAACATTCTTTAATTTACGATGCTTACCTGCCAAAGAAGCAAAAAGAGCAGCCGGTTGAAATAACTCAAAAACACTCTTTATTCCAAAAGCAACCATCAAATTAGCAATATCGCTAGAACGATATTCTGGTAATTCAACTCTGCGAGAAAACTGAACAAGGCAATCCGAATAATTATCTATTCCTAAATTAGCTAAATTTGCATGCGAGTGAGGCACGACAAACATACTTACAGACGAAACCAGCTTATCTCCATCAAAAGCGCCAAGATGTAAACCAAGGGCATCAAATTCAGACATCACCACTTCGTCATCAAAACCTTGTTCTTCTACATAGACTTTTCGTCGTAATTCGAGAATTTGCTCTTTATATTCTTCAAAAAACATCCAAGCGAAACGCAAGCCTTGAACATGATGCGATAAGGAAACTTTTGAACTCTTTGTACCGATTGTACTTAAATTATCAACTTTAGATTCCATTCAAAGTAGATTTGATTTGTATATACAAATTAAGCTAATGTAAGCTAATGAACTATTAAATCTTTGTGAGTATTTGTGCGACATTTTGAACAAGTGCTTAAAAGTTAAAAGCAAAACATACTTTACTAAATTAGGACTACCCTTAACATAATCTTTCTACGAAAAAAGAGGCTTAAATACTCTCTTTAGTCTGTCCATAACACCCAAGCGGCAGGCTATAAAGTCCGATAGAGGAGGTTGAGACCCCAACATCTTTCGCACCAATAAACACAATATTAATTACACTTAAGGCGTTGCGAAAATACAAAGCAAAAGCATTCTACAAAGATTAATTTTGGTTTTAGAAAGGCTGAATGGTCAATCTGAAACTAAAAATTACTGTTAACTCCCCACAAAAGAAACTTAAATATCTTATTCAAAAAACGCAATTCTGAAATTTTAAATTAGCAACATTTGAATGATAGTTATTAATATTAGTTTAAGTCCACAAGTATGCATATAGCAAATCTTGAAAGCTTAAAATATTTGAATGTAAACCAATGTGTTTTTTGTTCTAGGTTAACTTTTATTCACTAACTTTGTTACATTGTATAAACAATATTTTTTGCTTCGTGCAAAACAATAATTGTTACAACGAGTTCTTGAAGCTAATTTGATTAAAATGCGTAAACTATCCATTCTTAGTGTCTTTATTCTTTCGATTGTATTGGTAGTATCTTGTCAGAAAGACCAAAAAGAAACCATAAATGAAAATGGGCATAACCCAACTTTCGTAAGTATAGATATTCCGGAGGGTTTTGCCCGTCCGATGCCTATTCCAGCTGATAATCCTACCACGGAAGAAGGTATTGAGCTGGGGCGACATCTGTTTTACGATAAGCGCTTGAGTAGAGACAATACCATCAGTTGTGCGTGTTGCCATAAGCAAGAAGCAGCATTTGCAGATCCGGGTCGTCAGTTTAGTATTGGTGTAGATGGACAACTAAGTCTGCTAAACTCTATGGCCATTATTAATATGATATGGCAAACGCATTTTTTCTGGGATGGCAGAAGTCATTCCTTGGAGCACCAAGCCTTTTTCCCAGTGGTTGATCCACTAGAAATGGATAATACTTGGCCTAATGTAGAACAAAAGCTCGAAACAGTAGATATCTACCCCCCCATGTTCAAAGCCGCTTTTGGCAATGAAAACATCACCCAAGATAGAATCACAAAAGCACTAGCACAATTCCAACGCACACTCGTGTCTGCAAACTCAAAGTACGATAGAGCAAAAGTTCATAATCCTCCCACAGCAACTTTTTCACCACTGGAAGAACACGGTTTTTTCCTGTTTGAATTGAGTGAAATGGGCGATTGCTTTCACTGTCACGGCGCTTCTTTTACCGGACAAACCTTTGCAGCTTTTGGAGCCTTTCAGTTTGCCAATAACGGATTAGACGGACCTGGGGACTTAAAGCCAGGAAGGGGTGGTGTTACCGGAGACCCCTTGGATTTTGGTAAATTTAAAATCCCTACCCTACGAAATGTTGCACTCACAGGTCCCTATATGCACGATGGACGTTTCTCCACCCTTCGTGAAGTAATCGACCATTATAATATGGGAGGAGTAATGTCGGCAACCATCGACCCCAATATGAAGCACGTTGGTGTTGGGTTAAACTTAACGGAATACGACAAACAGGCGGTGGAAGCTTTCCTTGAAACACTCACCGATCCTGATTTTGTTACCAACCCCGCCTTTAGCGATCCTTTTGAAAACGACCCTAACTTTATCCCATGTCCGTAAAGTTTAAGTGCGAGACCTTCACCACAAATAGCTGTCGGGGGAAAAACAGTGCGTCAAGACAGTCTTTTGTCGGGATGACCTTTTTTTCAACTGAGCATAACGAAGCTCTCGGACTTTATAGACAGACCTTAAATAGAGTCTGTCCATATAGTCTAAATGTCTAGGCTAGAAAGTTCGAGAGCGAGGCTTGCGAAGGTTGAAAAACAGTGAGTTTACATTAGTAAATGACCTTTTTTTCAACTGAGCGTAACGAAGCTCTCGGACTTTATAGACAGACATTAAATATGGCACATGCTTTGAAAAGAATAAAATAATACTCACCCCAAGAATTTTTAAAGTATTATTGCAAAAAAATAAACACCAACTATCTAAATAAGCAACCATGAAAAAAATGTTTCTCTATGGGTTTTTAGGATTAGGATTAGCCCTAAGCTCAACATCGTGTAAAAAGAAAAAAGAAGCCGTGCAAACGGGTATTTCCCAAGGTGAAGTTGAAGTGGTACTTCCCTGCTCCGAATACCGCTCTGATGATCAGTTCTTCCGCTCCTTCGCCTTTGGTGAAAGTATGGACGCCAACGTTGCCAAGCAAAAAGCGCTCTCGAATGCGCGTACCGAATTAGCCGGTTCTTTGAATTCAACCATGAAAGTTGTAGGTGACAATTACATCAAGTCTTCCGAATTCAACAATACTGAAGAATTACTTGAACGTTTTGAGCAAAATGCTAGAACAGTAATCAACCAAGAATTGAGAGGAGTAAAAACCGTGTGTGAAAGAATGACCCAAGTTGGTAACAGCCGCTCATTCCGTTACTACCTCGCTCTTGAACTTAGTGGTGGAGACTTGTTCGACAAGTACTATCAGTCTTTAACAAGCGACCAGTCACTAAAAATCGATTTCAACTACGAAAGATTTAAGGAGACATTCAACGAAGAGATGTCCCGATTTGGTGGAAATTAATACACCGAAAAAATCACTTCAAAAACCCATCAGATATTGATGGGTTTTTTTATGCCTGAATGTAATCCTTCTCCCTGTGCCCAATGTAACTCTCGCAATTAATGCCATGAACAAAAAACATTGGAACGCGTTTTTGAATGCTATGGATGACATTCAAAAAACAGACAGAATAATAGAAATGGCTTGGGAAGATCGAACACCTTTTGAAGCCATTAAAACGCAATTCGGCCTAAGCGAGAAGGAAGTTATTGAAATAATGCGTCGGGAAATGAAAGCCTCGAGCTTTAAGATGTGGCGCGAGCGCGTTCAAGGAAGGAAAACAAAACATCTCAAGCTGAGAAGTTTTGTTAAAGGACGGCATAAATCAAAAAACCAAAAGTCGTTTTAGTCAGCCTTTCGAATACATCGGCAATCGCCTAAGCTCGACTTTGGAGCACTGCTCACTCCCCCGGAAATCATATTAACACTTCGCGCCGCTGTAGGTGAAGCCTCAGTACTAGCCCAATAGTTATTTGGCCTAATGTTGCCAATTTCCTTTCGATTTTGATAAATAAAAACCAACTCATCTTCTGAGGGTAAATACCAATCGTCGTGGCCACCTCCACGGAACCGACTACATACTTGAGCAGCGTAATTTTCCGTAAGAGGTTCAAGTAGCTGTGTATTAAAAGCTCCGTCTGAAGTACTGTTAGCTCCAATTAACGTATCCGACGGGCCCCA
Organism: Schleiferiaceae bacterium; assembly: GCA_051859825.1. Taxonomy (GTDB): domain Bacteria; phylum Bacteroidota; class Bacteroidia; order Flavobacteriales; family Schleiferiaceae; genus CSBr16-58. Next base: position 7,779 of record JBHYFA010000052.1, on the reverse strand, counting down.
AGGGATGAGCTGAGCGTTATCGGTGGACGAAATTACCATATTGCTACCGTGATAATCGAGCACGACAAACTCCGAAGTGGTAAAGCCTAATTCATTGCTGTACTGAGCTTGTCCGTCACAGATAATGTATGCTCTAACGTAATAAGTGGTGTTGCGCTCCAATGAATCTATTCTCACTTGGAAATCCCCGGCACTACTGCCATAAACTACTTGATTGTCGTTGGTAGTTGGGTTGGGGATAAACGAATAAACTACCCCCTTTTCGGTTACGTTGCTGCCAGAAGTGCGCACGGAGACTGTTACGCTTTTGTGGGTAATTTGTGGCGATTCGTTTAACTGTACCGAACAAGGTTCTTCATCGTCAGAAGAACATGCACCAATGAAAAAGGTCAAGAAAACGACAGCAAAAGGAATTAGCCTTCGAGATAGTAAAGAGCTAGAAAGGTAAATGCTTGACTGCATGGAAGTGGTTTGAGTTGGTTAGAGCGTTTAGAAAATAGGGTATTCAAATGCTTTGCTAAATTACCAACTTTTTTTCAACCGTAAAAAAAATATTGCGTTAAACATCCTCCAATCCTAACATTTCCATAATGTCAGGATTTATAAAAAGATAGGAGAACACTTCCAAATCATTAGGCTGAAAAAGTTGTAAGCCTTCCACCTCAAAAGGAATAAAACCGGAGTCGGATACGCGTTTGATACCGAAACACTTATCTTTGGTGTGCCATAACACCACACCTTCTTCAGATTTATTCTCACCATCCAAACTAAACCTCAGGATGTCCCACTCATAAATCAACTTGCGATTTTTGTCGTACAAGCCCGTGCTCTCATCTATTTGCTTGTGGTAAATGGCTTGTCCGTTCCACCAAAATTCATTCTTTGAATAAAACACCATTCTGGGCGAAGTCTCTCGCTTATACCCAACTACCCTTTGGTCTATTCGTAAACGATAACGTTTTTCCATGTCTTACTAACAAGTATAAAACGAAATTGTGCGTATAATCTAAAGGGCGTTTTTCGCTTTAAAAGCCTCAACTCCTTTAAGTAACCATTCGTAGTATTCGGTGGCGTTACTATTATAGGCCTCGGGTTCGGTTAATGGAACCATAGATTCATGGTCGAGGAAAAGATAGAATGGCTGTGAATTACGATTATAGTGCATTACCTGAAACTCTGCCCAGCGATTACCTATCGTTTTTACTTTTTGCCCTAAATGTTCACTGTAATACCATTCATCTTTGGGCAGCTTTTTAGGGTCATCAACATAAAGAGAAATAAGCACAACATCATTTCGAAGAATGCGCTCAATGCGTGGGTCACTCCAAACATTCTCTTCCATTTTTCTACAGTTTACACAGCCGTAGCCCGTAAAATCAATAAAAATGGGTTTATTCACCTTTTTTGCGTAGGCAAGACCTTTCTCGAAATCGTGGAAGCAATTGAGATTAAGCGGACAGTGCTCAGGATCTGCACCATCAGGAATACCTTGATCTTCACCGTCGGCAGCGTATGCGGCAATGGGGGTTGTTTTCGGAAGGTTACTATACCATATAGGAGGAGTAATTCCACTCACAGCACCCAGCGGAGCACCCGTGAGTCCTGGAACCAAGTAAATAGTAAATCCTAGAGATATCATGACAAAGAAGAGACGGGTAACGGTGAGTTTCTCAACCTTAGAATCATGCGCCAACCGGTATGCGCCCATGAGATATAAGGTAAGCATAACACCTATGGTTATCCACAAAAGGATAAAGGTTTCACGCTTTAGCAAGCCCCATTGCCAGAAGAGATCAGACATGGACAAGAACTTCAGAGCCAAAGCTAGTTCGAGAAATCCCAGTACAACTTTTACGGAATTCAGCCAGCCTCCGGATTTTGGCAAACTATTCATCCAGCCGGGGAAAGCGGCAAACAACCCGAAGGGCAAAGCAAGTGCCAGACTAAAACCAAACATCCCAATTACTGGTCCGGCTACTCCCCCACTAAATGCTTCAAATAAAAGGGTTCCAATGATTGGGCCGGTACACGAAAAACTCACTACCGCTAAAACCAATGCCATGAAGAAAATACCAACAAGCCCTCCGCGTTCGGCTGCTTGATCGGCCTTATTTGCCCATGATTGAGGAAGCGTAATCTCAAAAGCCCCAAAGAAGGAAATGGCAAAAATTACCAATAAAACGAAAAAAGCGAAGTTTACATAGGGGTCAACTGCTATGCGATTGAGTGCTGCAGGACCAAAAATCGCAGTAATTCCGTATCCCAAAGCAACATAAAGTACAATTATGGAAAGTCCGTAGGTAAAGGCATTACGAATGCCAGCAGCCCTCGTTTTGCTTCGATTGGTAAAAAAGGAAACGGTAAGGGGAAGCATGGGAAAAACACAGGGTGTAAGTAGAGCTGCAAATCCTCCCAAAAATGAAAAGATGAATAGACTGAGAAAATTGGTTGAGTTCTCCTCTTTGTCTTCACCATCCTTAGAAATCACGGGCTCCTGCACTACTTCGTCTTGTTCAACTGGTGTTTCTAAGACCTCTTCCACTTCTGGGGTATCGATTTCCGTATAATCAATAGGCATCGTTTCCACCTCCTTAGTTGCTACATCGGGATTCCCTTTAATAGGTAATGAAAACTCTACTTCCTTGGGAGGCAAGCACTGCTCATCGTCACAAACCATGTAAAAAACAGCACCTTCAAAATTAAAGTCGTCTGCCGAGTGAACTTTTATGCGAAAGGAAAAATCAGCCTTTTTACTAAAATGGCTTACGGTAACCCCGAAATTTGGGTCAAACTCCGAATCGGGCTTTGGTGATTCTTTTACGCCACTTGCGAAAGTAAAGTAAACCCCGGAACTGTCACCCGAAAACTCTGTAGGAATGGGGCCGGCGTCTTCTTCCGGCGGCACAGTACTGTACAAATGCCAACCCTTATCAATGCTTGCTTGAGCTTGGATCTCGACAATTTCGTTGGAAATACGTTTAGACGAAAACTTCCAGGAAACGGGATCGAGAATCTGAGCAGAAGAAATAAACGTACTGATAATCAAACCTAAACTCAACAAAAAGCGCATACGCAAAAAAGTATTATACATGATTGGTTTAAATCACAATAGAGAAAAATAACGATCAAACTTTAAAGCCTATTCAAAAAGAGGCTATTTGAAGCTAAACCGCAAATGTAATGCGTAAATGAGTATTGAAACAATATGAACTTTAGTGGAGAGTAGCGTACTACGGACCGGCTACATGCTCTCCCCTAGGCGCACCCACCATTACGTACTGTCTGTAGTATCCCATTACATTTTCTACGTAACGAAATGGTTCGTTACCACGACAAAATCCGTGACGTACTACGGGGTGTTGATAATACTTCGGCTGCGACTTCTTCCGCAACATCACGGCAACATTTCCATCCCAAGTGGCCGTGTCTAGCTCATATACTTCGGCCAAGCGAATGGCGTCTTGCACATGACCTAATCCGGCGTTATAGGAAGCGAGAGAGAATTTAATTACTTCATTTTCGTCGTCCAGTTTTTTATCCCAAAAATCAAATAAATAACGTAAAAAAGCCGCACCGGCCATGATGTTTGATTCGGGATGAAGCAACTGTGTTTCATTGACACCAAATCGGGAAGCGGTGTTGGGTAAGACCTGCATAAGACCCATCGCACCAAATGGAGAAATCGCTTCGGGGTTAAATAGGCTTTCTTGATAGGATAAGGCTGCCAATAACTTCCAGTCAATACTAAACTTTTCACCGGCCTTACGGAAATTATCGTCAAAGGGTGAAATTGCCCCTCCCCTACTAAGATTAAACTGCGACTGCATATCACGAATCTTACTCCTAGTAGGCTTGAAATACTTGTTGTAAATGACAGCGAATTTCGTTGATGAACGATTTTGAAGTATCCAAGCATCTAGAAGAGCTTGCAGAGAATCCGACTCATTTCGAGTAGCCCAACCTATGGATTGCCGCAGACTAATTGGAGTATTAAAGTCCAAGTTTGGATATAAATGTTTAAATAAGTGCGAAATATTTTCATCAACCACGGTATAATCAATTTGACCTTTAGACACCATTTCTATCATCTCCTCTACATCAACATCATCGCTTAAAATCTTGATATTGATACCCAAACCATTTTCATTGTCTAAGTGAACAAGTCGATCATAAAAAGCCGATTTTCGGTGTACATGTACCGTCTTTCCTTCTAATTCCAATGCCTCATTCACCATCAAGTCGTCCAGTTTTTTTCTGGAAAGATTCAAATGATTTTCCGGATAGCGCTGAACCAACATTTGTCTGGTTCGCATCAGCCAAGGTGTAAATTGCAACTTTCTAGATCGCTCACCGGTAATGGTTAAATTTGCTGCAACTAAATCACCTGCTCCCACAAGTAGAGAATCAATGGCGTGGTCGAAAGTAGGCATAACTTTCACCTCCAGACGCAAGTCGTGATCTTTGCAAAACCACTTAAGCAATTCATATTCAAATCCTCGAGGCTGACCTTTAAAAATGTAATAGCTACTAATACTGTTATCTACCAGAGCAACAAGACTTCCTGTTGTCTCAACATTGGTAGGAATAGAGGTAATCGTTGCGAGGTCTTCATAAAGACTAAATTCAGGCTCTTGACTGGAACAAAAAGTAAAAAAAACACTAACTAGAGTCAAGCCAAAAAAGTGACCGAAGCCTCTATTCATTGAATAAAGACGAAAAAAGCGAGATGATTTTTCAGACTTATTAAACACCCTCGCAAGGTAATTCATTTTTTTTAATTGGTTTCATTAATAAAAGATTCTTCATAAATTTTTCAACCACTATTCTAAGACATCAATAAAATAAAAGTGCATTACTAGCTATGTGAACTATAAAGAGAAGCTTCAATAGCTATTACACAAACACGAAGAAACCACTAAGGTGCACAAAGACTAGTACCGTATAATTTACACCTTTGTGAAACCTATGTGAAACAATTTTATTTTTCTTAGACCACGAAATACTCGAAAAGCACGAAAAATGGATTTACTCAGGCTCAGCTTTCCCAGTTAAGTTTACACGCTGCAACCGTTGCGAAGCAACATTTTCGTGTATTTCGTGCTTTTCGTAGTAAAGTATGTGGTACAATTTAAAAGTAACAACATCTTCGTGAATTCGTGGTGGAATATCATTTTTTACGAAGCAAAAACTCAATCCAAATGGTATTAGATGTTTTTTTAAAAAGCGTAATCAAACTGAAAATGTTTAGTAAACTCAAACACACAAAACATGATTTTTTTTTCAGGAACTTTGTTATTTTACAAGGTCGAGATAAATTGGTAAGTGGTCACTAAAACCTCCATTATACTTCATCCCAATAAACATCCGGAAAGGTTTTTTACCCGTATATTTTTCATCGCGTTCGAGCAGGTAATCAGCTTGAAAAACCTCCGCTCTGGAGTCAAGAACGTTGAGAACGTTCGCAGTATCGAGCATGTTACGGGTAATGATAGCTTGATCAAGGTACGACCAACGGCCATTGAACTTGTGCGTTCCGAAATCGGGCGACATTTCTGCCATTAAGTTTACGAGATATTTCCCATTGGATATTGCGCCCGCACCCAAATGCTCAATTAGACTTTTGTTGTTCCACTCGTCGTTAAAATCCCCCAGAATAACAATATTTGCTAAGGGCACAGTGGCTAATATAGAATCCACTTTAGAGCGCAGTCGTTTAGCCGCAGCAAATCGTGAAGGTTCACTTTTCAACTGTCCACCATACCGAGAAGGCCAGTGATTAAAAAAAATATGAAGGGTATCCTCCAATGCCAAGCCTTTGATGTAAACGATATCGCGCGTACGAAAATTGGTATCGTCATCACGCAGCACTTTGACGGCCTCCCAACGCAGGAGATCAAAAACGTCTGGACGATAAATGGCCGCCACGTCAATACCCCTTCGATCGGGTGAATCACGATGGAGAATCCGGTATCCGGCATTCTTGAGGATGGGATGCCGCACGAGCTGCTCCAAAACCTGGCGATTTTCCACTTCACACATACCCAAAACCTCAATGGCTTCCCATCCGCCCATATTCCGAACGACTTTTGCTAGTGCCTCCACCTTCTTCGCTAGCCTAAATTCCGTCCAGCGATACTGACCTTCAGGCGTGAACGCATCGTCATTAGTGAGACTATCGTTATCCGGATGAAACAAGTTTTCCACGTTATAAAACCCCAGTCTAATGGCTCTTCCTTCGCGTAACTCATCCGCAAAGCGCTCCTGCGCACAAGCGGAAAACACCACAAACTGAAAAATCAAGACAAATAGTTTCCATCCCGTAATTCTAAACGCTCGATAGCGCATCTGAGCCGCAAAAAGAAAATAATTCATAGCCAAAAATTTTATCTTAGAATTTATAAACCGTATAATTTTTCTTTTTTCACCGCAAAGGCGCAGAGTAACGCAAAGCTGATACTTTGCGACCTTTGCGCCTTTGCGGTAAAAGAAAAAACGAAAATAATCCATAGCTACATATTTTTTATTAGAATTGAAGCACATACACTCACAATTCGTTAATATCCAAATCAATAAAACTCCAACTAAGTCCCAAATCCACCCCCTCTACTCTCCGCCCTCAGCCCTCCGCGCACACTGTTACGCCTGAGCTCGCGCAGCGAAACTGAGCGGGCGCAGCCCAACTGTGCGCGCGTCAGCGCATCTATGCCTACAACTTCAACCTCATCTGCACCCTCACCTCAGTTTGCCTATTCCCCTGAATGGCTTGCAGTCCACTGCTGACTTGGGAAGTTTGATCAAAAGTGGTTCGGGCAAAACGCAGCCAAAAGCTCAATTTCGATCCAGCTTCCCATTTTAGTATTCCGTAAAATCGTCTTCCTGAATTGAAGTAAGCAGGCACGGAGAAACCGTATAACACATCGTGTTCGTAAGCGTAAATCCGACTATCAAAACCATCGGTATCGAAAAAAGCATAGCGCGCAGTAAAAGTCAGAGGAATCCGAGCGTGTGTATAGCGTACATCCTGAAACAGCAAAATTCCCCACTGCGTTTGGTCTTCAAAATGATAATGGCTTCCCTCTACCCTACTGGCAAAACGCCAATTCGCATCCTGAAGATAATCCAAATGGATACGCAACGAAGCTCGACGTTCGGGCACCACCTCGCGTATGTAGGTTTCAGCCCGACTGTTGATTTCCCTTTCGTGCCAACGAAAACGAGCGTAGGCGGAAGTTCTGCGATTAAACTGCGCCTGCGTTTGCCATAAATAATCTCGACCACGCGATGGCGCAACTGCATGGAAGCGCAACCAACTAAAGGCGTAATAATCGACATAGGCGTTGGATGAAAACATGGAATTATGTAACCACTCTATCCCCGTATAAACTCCCCTTTCACCACTACCTCCACGTGATGCTACCCCAAAAGGCGCGATATACAGGGCATCATACGCCTGACTTTGATACCGCTGATGGATATTCAAACTCAAGGTGGGAGCTGCCTGAATATGCGCGCCATTCACCGTAGCAAATCCACCTCGTTCGTTTCCTGCTACTTCACCAAAAAACTGCAACCCTCTCCAAGTCCATTGGTAATCAACCGATTTCATACTGTTCACATTACCTCGAAATTGATTTACTCGAAACAATTGTGCAGGAGGAACGAGTTCACTATCCAGTCTATGCTGCACCATAGAAAAACCCAGACTTAGGCGTTGAAAATCGCGACGCAGATTAAAACCGTACGTATGTATGCCCAAAGCCTTACGTGCCAGCACTTCTG
>JBHYFA010000051.1:0-21307 GCA_051859825.1 Schleiferiaceae bacterium | reverse complement strand
GGATTGCAAATGTATAAACATTTCATTTGCTCGCAAATATTTTTTTGATTTTTTTTGATTGGATGAGAGGAATTGTTTTTATTTGACTATCAATATTTTAAACATTAATTCTCATCAACACTATAGTCAAACATTAGATCTACGCAACAAAAAAACTTTTTCTACCGCCGAGTTCTACTCAAACCATCGCGTAAATTCATCTATTGTCTTGCGCTCACGAGGTGGTAAATCCATCTGCTTAGGAATGCCTAAAAGTAAAAAACCTAGCAACCTATCCTCGACCCCTAAACCCATACTCAACTTCAAATGATCGTAAAAGTCTAAGCCGCCCGTACTCCAATAGCCTCCTACCCCAAGGTTCTCCGCCACAAGCATCATATTTTGCACCGCACAGGCTACCGCACAAATCTCCTCAAATTCTGGAACAATCGGGTTACGATGCATGCCTATAGTGATAATATGTGACGACTGCGCAACCTTTCCTCCAAACTTTTCTGCTTTAATGTGATTGAAACCCTCACCGGCGTGTACACGATAGGCCTCCACCCAAGCGTCTAAAAAAATCTGTTTGCCCTTACCGGAAAACACATTGAATCGCCAAGGCTGGGTCAAACGGTGATTCGGTGCAAAACGCGCAGCATCCAGCATACGCACAATATTCTCTTTGGAAATCGCTTCTCCACTAAACTGCGGTGGGTAGGTACTCCTCCGCGATTTAATAACCTCCTCCATGATATAAAAATTTGTTGCAAATTAATGACTCAAAATGGTGTGGTTGTTATTAGCATTTGTTAGTATTAATACAAAAATCCAAACAGCCAAAGGGGAACTCTATTAGTAAACCCCACTTCGATATCATCGGAAGCCACGTAAGAATGAGCTATACCCTTAATTTGTTCATGATTTTTGTGTTTACCTCCAACCTCAAAGTGCAATTTATTATCAACAATAAAATCGCCGTTTTTAGGATATCGTACACTAGCTACACAGCTTACTTGATTAAAAAAGAAGGTTTCTCTTTCCGTACCAATATCGCTTTGAGCTAGACCTAAGGCATGACTCAAGTTGGTGTTGTTCAAGTAAATCTTATCAGGTTTTTGAAAAATTTTATTTCCTTTACTATCACTTCTCAACAGACGAATCAGTTGAGCTTCATCTAACATATTCAAGTACTTAAGCAAAGTTCTATAATCCGTAATCTGCACCAATTCTGCCAACTTTTGCATATTTGGCGTATAAGGAACCGTGGTACTTACAGCACCAAGCAAGCGTTTCAATTGTTCTTTAGCCTGGTGCGAAATGGGCAAAGCTTGAGGAAGATCTGCATCAATTACTATAGACACAACGTCCTGCAATTGCTGAATATAGACTTCCTCATTTCCTTTGAAGAAAGGGTAATATCCGTGTCTAAGATAGTTTTTGAAATGAGGCAGAGGCTTAAATCTCGTGATTAACTCTTCTGCTATGACTTGATGGTGACTCAATATATCATCCAAACTGTAATAAGGGTTTTCATTGAGGATATTATTGTAAATCAAATACTCTCTAAACGATAATCCCGGCAAGATATACGAAGCTTTACGCCTACTTAAATCTCCTTTTCCTTGAAAAAGATGCAGTATAGACGAACCAGAGTAAACTAGTTTTAATTCAGGAAAAGCATCATGTATATTCTTAATTTCCAAAGACCAATCAGACGATTTGTGTTTTGAAGGATACCTATGAACTTCATCGAGAAATAAAACTTCAAAACCGTATAGCAATGCACTTTCAGCAAACTCAAATAAGCCATGAGAAAAAAAGTACGGCGTATCCAACGAAGCGTAAAGCACTTTTATACCTTTCGATGAAAGCTCATGGGCTTGTTGTAAAAGCATGGTTGTTTTCCCCACGCCTCTACTCCCCCTAATTTCGATTAACGGCAGTGACCAATCTATACGATGAATAGCCGACCGCTTAAAATCAAGCGACACCCTCTTGATGAGGTTTTGACTAAGTCTATGAACTGTTTCCATTACTATGAACTACAAGCCGCAAATATACAAAACTGTAATGGATTACAACTTTTATCGAAAAAAATTGTAATCCATTACAGTTTTATGAAAACCGCATGATTTTAACCGTAATCTGAGCGGCATCTATTCCATCACCACCAACTTCCTCGTTTCTACCACCCTCCCATTCTCCAATATTTGCACAAAATACAATCCGGCACTTGGCAGTTCGCCGCGTTGAATATCAAGACTTTTAGTGTTTAATTGAGATTTTTCCATGCAGGTTTGCCCCGCACTATTAATGATGCGAATACCGGAAATATCTCCTCCACTACTCTTGATAGTGGTAAACTCTGAAAAAGGGTTGGGGTAAATGGCAATGCCAGAAGCGGTTTCCTGAAAATGTGAATTGCTTAGGTTGTGTTCAATTCCCGTTTGGGTGAGTACGACTCTACTTAAATCACCTACTATTACTATTCGATTTTCATCATGGAAATAGGATGCATTAAGATCAAAATAATCTGGATGTGTAATTGGAATGTTTTGAAAAAACCAATCTTTACCCCTGTTTGGTGAACAATAAATTTTCATGTGTCCTCCGCCTGCACAAATCACATCATCATATCCTCCCAAAAAGTTAACACCATTATTAATACCTGAAACAAAATGCAAAGGTGAGTCAAAGCCGTGAACTCCATTTACTGATTTTTCCAAATGCCCACTGATTAGGTTAGAGTGCCTAAATCCAATAAAACCTGTATCAGGAGAAATAAAGTAAATGGAAACCGCATGTGAATGAATATCGCCTATCCCTTGCCCTATATCCCAAGTAATTCCCCCATCGCTGCTAGCTCCGGCTATACCGTTATATGAATCAGCAAAGAAAAAATGGTTTTCGTCTAAAATGTGAGAAATTAAAGGGTTTCGGGTAGCGTGAAAATTTCGCATTTCCCAAGTTTGCCCATTATTAACAGAAACGTACCAATAAAACCCAACTTGATCTTTATAACCATTGATAATTACATGCCCGTTCTTGACCGCCAAGTTATAGAAATCCGTAACCTCCACCGAATCGGAAATATTTGACCATGTAATGCCCGCATCTACACTTTGATAAAGAGCGTTATCGCTTATGGCGAACCCATGAATACTATCTGCAAATACTGCGTTTTTAAAATTAGCGTAAATACTGGTATCGGCTTGCCAAGTAAAGCCTCCATCAAAGCTAACATTACTGAAATTATTGTTGCCACTATACCCAACACTATCGTTAATAAAGAAAACGTATTGATTAAAACCGGTAGAAGTAGTCATCGTCCATTGGGCAAATGAAAAAAAAGACCCTAAACTAAAACAAACTAAAGATAATAAGAATGTAGGCTTCATAATTTAAGTTCAATAAATGTAATGGTTCAAAAATACAAACTAAACTAATTAGAGTCTGTCCATAAAGTCCATTAGCGGCGTTGCACTTGGATTGAAAACAGTCATTGACTTTAGTCAACTCCTTGTTTTTCAATCCTGCGTGCGCCTTGCTACTGAACTTTCTGAATCAGACTCTTGACTTTATGGACAAGCACTAATTACTGAAAATACTTCATAATCCTACTTCGATCTTCAACTTGCTTATCGCTTTTGTGATACAATTCAATAAACGTTATTTTGTCATCATCAGGAAAATAAGCATAAATCAGTCGTAATCCAGATTGAACCCCTCGTCCTTTTAAAGACTTGCAAGCAATTTTTTTAACTTTGATTACACAGGTTTCCAAACCTAAATTATCAATTCGATAACTAAACGGCGGCCTTTCATCAGGTCGAATCTCCAAAACCTTTTTGACAACTTCCAAATCCTCGCCAAGAGACTTGTACTTCTTTCCGAGAGATTTGAGGTCTTTTTTAAATTCTGCCAACCTGTCAAAAATCATTACTCATCAATTTCGTCATGATAGTTTCTTACAGAAAATGGTGCGTCACGATAAAAAGAGAGTTCATAATCAATAATTTCACCTTCCTTTGAAGCTAGCCACGGCATATCTTTATGAGAATAATTACTTATTACTACTGCCGACCAATCGCTCATTTGATCCACAACTCTGTCTATCATTTCTTTTTCACTAGCTCTTAATTCAGTCAAATCAGGCTTTATTAAGGGTAAGTATCTTGTTTGCGGAAATCCGTGATAATCTGATTTTACGCGTTGTAAGTGCCCTTTTTCAATCATGGATTTAACCACTTTATCCAAATCTTTAGGAACAGGTCCGTATGGAAGCTTGCGATATGTAGCTCCCGTAAGGTGTTCCTCATAACACTCATAATAATTAAAATCTGAAAAATACAATAACTTGTTCAAAACAGTTTCACCAACATTTGGCTTGCCAGCACATCTTTCTAAAATGTAAAGCAAAACGTTTTTAAACTTACGAATATTAAAAACTGGTGAAGAGACACGTTCTTTTGGCTTCTCAAAATTTCTTTTATGAAAATCTTCGTCGTCAACGTATTTATCACTAGGCGAAAAACCATCTGACATAAATTCATCTAAAGAAAAAACTAAGACCTGAGATAATTTCTTTAATTCAAAAATATCAATACTTCGATTCCCTAATTCCATTTGAGCAATTGAAGATCTAGACACATTTATTAGCTTCGCCAACTCTGCTTGCGAAAGACCTTTATTCTTGCGAAGTTGCGCAATACTTTGACCTACATGCTGTTTTGATAGTCGCACATTCATAAACACCATTTATTTCTGAATACAAAGATACAATATGTTTTAATATCAAACCAAGCAATGATTGAAAATAGAACATGATTTAATCATTATGATACTTCTCACCCCTTAATATCGTAGCTGCACGGTAGAGTTGTTCTAAAAATAACACCCTAATAATCTGGTGCGAAAAGGTCATGGCGGATAAGGACAACAGGGCGTCGGCGCGTTGATATACCGTCTCAGAGTAGCCAAAAGCTCCGCCTACCGCAAAGATGATTCGCTTGGGACTCCTGTTCAGCCACTTTTGTAATTGTGTGGCGAAAGCTTTCGAATGATAGGTCTTGCCTTTTTCGTCTAAAAGCACCAAAAAATCGCCCGTCTGTACCGTCTCTAAAATTCTAACGGCTTCGGAATCTTTCACCTCAATTTCCTGTGATGACTTCCCTCCTTGCTTGAGATCGACCACTTTTACGGAGGAAAAATAATGTTTCAAACGAGAAAGATAGACTTGCTCACCATCAGCTACGAAATCCATATCGGTTTTCCCTACTCGCAAAAAAACTACCTCCATCTTTTTAGCGCAAATCTACAAAAGAATTATTCCAATGATTTGTTTTTTGTGTAAAAGCTCTTATGTTATACCTCAGAGTTCATAGAGAAGTCAAAGAATTAAAGGGCTTTGCCCACCTCTGTGCATTCTTCGTGTTCTTTGCGTAATAACTATTAGGCTTCACTTTATGAATCAAAAAGTTAGCAGTGCAGTTTTCCTTTTGTTTCAGGTCTTGAAATCGGAGTAAACACCCCTTTTCAGCGCAGCAAAACAAGAAAATATCGGAGGCTCTCACTCGCGTTCCAATAATAACTTTCCTCCGTTTTTGATTAAACCCACAATTTGTTTGCATCGTACATTTACGCCTTATTTACCAGCTCATACTTTATGAATATCGACCCTCAATATATCAAGGATTTCATAGCACAATCCTTACGTGAAGATGTAGGTGAAGGAGACCACAGTAGTATGGCCTGCATCCCCTCGGAAGCAACAGGCAGCGCTAAACTTCTCATCAAAGAAAAGGGCATTGTGTGCGGTACTACCATTGCGAAAATGGTATTTGAGCAAATTGAACCCAATTGTGAATTTAGTCTATTTATTCACGACGGCGCAGAAGTGAATCCCGGCGACATCGTTTTTGAAGTAAAAGCGAAGGTTCACACCATTCTTTCCGGCGAACGCTTGGCACTTAACATCATGCAAAGGCTAAGTGGTATCGCCACGCAAACGCACCTCTGGCAAAACAAAATTGCCCACACCCAATGTACAGTGCTCGACACCCGCAAAACCACCCCCGGACTCCGTGCTCTTGAAAAGTACGCCGTAACTTGTGGTGGCGGAAAAAATCACCGCATGGGACTATACGATATGGTTATGCTCAAAGACAATCACCTCGATTACGCCGGCGGCATTGCCCAAGCCATTGATAGTACGCGCAGATACTTGAAAGAGAAAAACCTAAAGCTCGCCATTGAAGTAGAAGCGCGCAATATCCAAGAAGTACAAGAAATTCTTAGCTGCACTCCAGTGGTAGATCGCATTATGCTAGATAATTTTAGTCCGGCAGAAGTATCCGAAGCGCTCACACTAATAAACAAGCAATCGGAAACAGAAGCAAGCGGGGGAATTACGGGTGAAACCATCGTGGCTTACGCGGAAACAGGTGTGGATTATATATCCATCGGCGCATTGACGCATTCGGTAAAAAGTTTGGATATGAGCCTCAAAGCCGCGATGAATTTTTAACTTTGCCAACGGAAACATGAGTATGCTTACCAGAATCAAAGATTTTTTTATCACGCAATACCGCAGAATATACTATTGGATACTGCGATTTATCCGCTTGAGTAAATACATCACCATTCCGTTTTTTCAAGGACAGAGCTTGTACGATGTAATGCGCTTCTTTTGGCTGGGCATATTTGAAGGAAATGTTACCTCGCGCGCGGCCTCGGTAGCCTTCAGCTTTTTCTTGGCACTCTTTCCAGCCCTCATCTTTATTTTCAGTCTTATTCCCTACGTTCCCATCGAAGGCTTTCAAGACACCCTATTCGGTCTTCTTCAAGAAATCATGCCTCCAAACTCCTACGAGGCTGCGGAAGCAACTATCGACGATATTATTAATAACCGTAGGGGTGGGCTCTTAAGTTTCGGTTTCTTTATGGGGTTGATTTTTGGTGCCAATGGCTTCAACGCATTGATGACCAATTTCAACACAACCGTACACCAGCTTGGCGACCGCAGCTTTTTTCGTCAAGAATTGGTGGCTATCTTTCTCACATTAATATTAGCTTTACTGATTCTCATCGGGGTAACCCTTATCATTTTCACGGATAGTTTTATAGCTTGGATAATTGAACAAGGCTATTTACCTGGAAGTTGGAGCAGCATTATTTCGTACGGAAGGTGGGCGCCTATGCTATTCATTGTGTATATCAGCATTGCCATTCTCTTCTACTTTGGCCCGGCTAACCGTAAGCTTTGGAGTTTTTTCTCGCCAGGCTCAATTTTAGCCACCGTACTCATCGTGGGGGCATCAGCAGGCTTTAGTTATTACGTAGATAATTTCAACCAATACAACCGACTCTACGGATCCATCGGAACTTTATTGGTGATTTTATTGTGGATTTATCTCAATAGCATCGTACTCATCGTTGGCTTCGAATTTAACGCAAGTATTGCGCAAGCCAAGCTCAAAGGAAATAATCTAGTGAAGCGACGACGTCTCAGAAAAAAATAAGTAACGGGAAGTTAGGTTAAGCATAAAGCCGTCATCAAACTTTCTAGACAGACACTACTTAAGTGTACGCTTGATCGTTCCCGTAATCTCATCTACCGCCTTCTTCCCCTCTTCAATCGTTTTATTGAAGGCCTCCACATCTTCATTCTTAGTAGCCGAATCATTGATGCTCCGTTTAATATCATCGGTAGCATCGCGCATCATACGTATGCCCTTACCAAGCTCCCGCGCAATAGCCGGAATCTGCTTGGATCCAAAAAACATAATAATGATGAGCACCACGAAGCCCAACTCACCAAAACCTATATTAAACAAAAGGAACTGCATCTATTTTATTTTGGGCAAATATACAAACACAATAAAGCCTTACGTGCATGAATACGCTCTTCATTAATTAACACAAACAAAAAAGTGGTTGCTACAAAACAACCACTTTAAATTTGGAACAAGTCCTGAAAATTAAAAACAATTTACATCAACATTTTGAGCGGACTCTCAAGCATGGACTTCAAGGTTTGTAAAAACTTCGCTCCAGTAACTCCGTCAACAATGCGATGATCGCAGCTCAAGGTTACTTTCATGGTATTTCCAACCTTGATTGAGCCATCTTTTACGATAGGCTTTTCCACTACTCCACCAACAGCAAGAATACATGCATCAGGCGGATTGATAATCGCAGTGAACTCATCGATGCCAAACATACCCAAGTTTGAAATGGTGAAGGTATTACCTTCCCAATCGGATGGCTGAAGTTTTTTGTCACGCGCTTTGGCTGCGTACTCTTTCACTTCGTCGCCAATGGTTTTCAAACCTTTTTGATCGGCATTACGTACTACTGGAACGAGAAGACCTTCATCAACCGCTACAGCCACACCGATATTGATTTGGTGATTGGTACGGATGGTATCGCCCATCCAAGAGCTATTGATTGCCGGGTGTTGTTTCAAAGCAACGGCACAAGCTTTAATAATCATATCGTTCACCGAAACCTTCACTTCACCAGAAGCGTTGATGGACGCACGTGTTGCCAAGGCGTTATCCATATTGATTTCCATGGTGAGATAGAAATGTGGTGCGCTAAACTTGCTGTCACTCAGGCGACGTGCGATGGTTTTACGCATTTGGGATACGGGTGCTTCATCGTAGGTATTCCCACTGCTTGATGCGGCTTGCGCAGATGAGGAAGTGGCACTTGCAGACTGAGGCTTATACTCGTCGATATCGCGTTTTACAATGCGACCACCTTCTCCAGATCCTTTAACTTGCGCTAGGTCGATACCCTTTTCTTCTGCCATCTTTTTAGCAAGAGGTGATGCCTTTACACGCTCATCATTTGATGAACTAGCTGATGGCGCTGGGCTCTCTTCTTTAACTTCCTCCTTGGGCGCACTTGCTTCTTTAGTTTCGGAACTATCTTCTTTCTTACTCTCAGAAGCATTTTTACCTCCACCATCAAGTAGGGATGATATATCTTCACCTTCTTTTCCGAGGATAGCCAAGATAGCGTCCACAGGAGCAGAGCCACCTTCTTCAACGCCGATGTGTAATAGAGTACCTTCCTCGAAAGACTCAAATTCCATGGTGGCTTTATCGGTTTCGATTTCGGCTAATAGATCGCCTTCCGAAACTTTATCGCCAACTTTTTTATGCCATTTTGCAACGGTTCCCTCCTGCATGGTATCACTCAGGCGGGGCATAGTTATTACTTCTGCCATTATTATTGAATTTTCACAAATGGATAATCTTCTTGCGCGTAAATATCTTCAAAGAGTGATTCATCGCTGGGAAAATCGCTATTTTCTCCAAACTCCACACACTCTTTTACGAGACCTTTTACTCTTTCGTCGATTTCCGCAATTTCATCATCAGAAGCATATTTCTTTTCTTTGATGATATTGAGAACTTGGGTAATCGGATCAATTTTTTGGTATTCAGCAACCTCATCTTTGGTACGATAGTGCTGCGCATCACTCATAGAGTGCCCCTTATAACGATAGGTTCGAGCTTCAAGTAGTGTAGGGCCATTGCCATTTCTTGCGCGCTCAACTGCTTCAAAGACGGCGTTGTAGGTTTCCACTGGATTCATTCCATCAAAATATGAGCAAGGCATTTCGTAACCCAAACCTAATTTATAAATATCGGTATGATTAGCACTTCTGGCAACCGAAGTTCCCATGGCGTAACCATTATTTTCTACGATGAAAACAACTGGAAGGTTATACAACATAGCCATATTCAAAGTTTCGTGGAAAGCACCCTGACGAACTGCCCCGTCTCCCATGTACGTTAGAGTTACGTGCGGATCACCTTTGTACTTATCAGCGAACGCCAAACCAGCTCCCAAAGGAATCTGACCACCCACAATACCGTGGCCACCATAAAAATGATGTTCCTTAGAAAACATGTGCATGGATCCGCCTTTACCTCTACTGGTACCGGTTTCTTTCCCCATGAGTTCGGCCATAATGCGACGAGGATCTACGCCCAAAGCAATAGGCTGAACGTGATTTCTATATCCTGTAATCATCTTATCGCCTGGTTCCATGGCAAACACAGATCCAGCAAGTACTGCTTCTTGACCATTATATAGGTGTAAAAAGCCACGAATTTTTTGTTGAATATAGAGTGCAGCCGCCTTGTCTTCAAACTTCCGCCAGAACAACATTTCTTCGTACCACTGAAGATAGACAGCCTTGGTGATTTTTTTCTTCTTAGCCATACAACTTTAATTTATGAGGGGACAAAAATAGAATGCAAAAACGTGAAGTCCGCACTAAAGCAGGAATATTTACGATAAATGAATGCGAGATAATTTTTTATTAGAAAAATCACTTTTGCGCCTTCAAATAACCCTTGGTAAAACTAAGAGGCATAAACTGTTTAACACCCTCCGCTTTCAGGTAGCGTTTTTCATCCAAAAGATAAAGATCAATGGGAGTATCAAAGCGAACTTCGGCCTCGCGGATAACCTGCAAACAACTACCACATGGAGGTACCAGCGGCAAATGCTCTGGAGTATTTACAAATACTGCTAGGCGCTTAATGACCTGATTTGGATAATTTGCTTGAGCAAAAAAAAGTGCCACACGCTCAGCACAAAGACCGCTGGGATAGGCAGCATTTTCTTGATTATTACCAATAAGTCTCATCCCATTTTCCAACTCAACAGCTGCTCCAACAGAAAACTGTGAATAAGGAGCATAAGCAGATTGAGCAGCTTCTTTAGCGAGCAGAAAAAGACTTTGAATATTTTCAGATTGCTCAGTTTGCAAGCCCTCTTCAAATTCAACATTCAGCCTTTTGATATTCATGAGATCGTATTTCAATCAAAACAGCAGAATCGGAAGCTTGTTCGCGATGAAGCTATTTTAACCTTGGGCTTTGTGGAAATTAAAGAAGAGAGAAAAACGCAACGTGTTTTCCAGAGGGTTACGTACGCGAGTTGTGGGTATCAAATAGGAGAAATCTAGACCAAAAATATTGAAGCGCATACCTAAACCTAAAGTAGCGTATTGACGACCTCCCTTTTCGAGAGCCTCGTGCTGGTATCCGGCGCGCATGGCAAACTTCTCGTCGTACCACAACTCCAAACCAAAGTTCCAAACAATCTCTCTAAACTCCTCAGAAAACCCACCGGGAGCATCACTGAAAGATTGAAAAACCCCTTGGAAGAACGGCACGTTATCTTCCCTACCAGCGATGATATTCCCTTCATTGTCGCGTAAAGGTGGAGTAGGAACCAATAACTTGTTTACATCCAAGAACATCCCCAAGTCAACGTATTGATCCAACCCCCAAATAAAACCTGTACCTAAACGGAGGTTAGTAGGTATAAAATCACCACCATCTGTTTCGGTGTAACGAATTTTTGTGCCCAAGTTACTGATATTCATACCAGCGGTAAACTTTCCTGTTTGTCCACCCTCCATAACAAAACGCTCCCCTTCATAAAATAAGGAAATGTCCGAAGCAAAAGACTGACCGGCACGAATATTCTCACCGATGTTTTGCTGTCCTGCAGCCTGAGTAAGGTTTGACAGAATATATCTTAGCGCAACACCAGCAGATAAAGTATTTGAAAGCTTCAAGGCATAAGCGCCACTAAAGGCAAATTCGTAGGACTCAAAATTACCGAGCGAATTACCTTGCTGATCCGTATATTGAATTTCTCCAAGAGAAAAATAGCGAAGGTCAAATGCAAAACCCTGGTTCTTATCGATTTTGTGTGCGTAAGAAGTGTAAACCAGATTGATATCCGGAACGAGTTGTGACAACCATGGAGAGTAATTCAAACCTAATGAGCGGGTACCGTCTTCCAAGAACGCCAGCTTTGCCGGATTCCAGTGAATAGAATTTGCATCAGCACTAGTTGCAACTCCTACATCGCCCATTGCTCCCGCACGTGAGTCAGGAGAGATAGCTAGAAAAGGAACCGAAGTGGTTACAGGATTCAATTCACCCAAACCAAATTGTGTTCTAGCACCTGACTTTCTATCATACTGGCCAAAAACTGTTGGTGTAGTAAAAATTACGGCTAACAATAATACTAAACCAACTTTTATTTTATCAATAAACGGCATAAATCAGAAGATTTTTGTTTAAAATTTTTAAGTCGAAAAACGACATATTCTAGGCAACACATTATTTATCAGCAATTAAAGCTTAAAAAAAAGCATTTATCAAGGTTAAAACCACAACATGCAATATTAACGCAAAATAACGAGTTTTTCCATTTTTTCCGCATAAGCATCGTCAAGTGTAGATTTCACCTTAACTCGGTAGATGTAAACCCCCTTTCCTATGGGGTCTCCAAAGTCGTCTAAACCATCCCATGCCAGTGCATCAGTAACTCTATTTCCTTGACTATAGACATTGGCTTGCAGGGTTTTCACGAGTCGTCCACTCACGGTAAAAATTTGCACCATCACTTCCAGGGGTTGGTTCGGTCGATTGTGTTCAAACTGGAAGAGTGTTCGGGTTGTGAATGGATTAGGGTAATTCAGCACGTGCTTGAGCGCTAAGCCGGCAGATGAGGCCACGACAAATTCTGTTTGGGCGGTAGAAGGATTATTATGTACATCCCAAGCTCGTAAAGAAAGGTGATGAAGTCCTTCTTCCACATCGAATAAGGGGTAACGTATGCTTCCTCGTCTAAAACTATTCAAATCGGCAGTATAAAAATCATTGAGGATGATGGGAGCCTCCGTTCGGTGATCAAGTACCGCTACAATATCGTGACCAATGGAATTCCCCACGGTATTTATTCCTGAGGAGTCAAATAATATGGCGAAGATATCGGGATTTTCGTTGGTCAGACCTCCAAAAACAAAGGATTCATCATTCATGTAGAGCTGAATTTCCGGACCTTCAGTATCTGGACGAGCATTGGTATCGAGCCCACCAATAATGGGCGAGCGATCTCCTCCGGCAGCTTCTGCACCAGCGGAAGAGCCATAGTAGCTGAACTTACCGGGGCCAAATTGGAAGGCAATATTAATCGGCGTAATGAAATTAAACGAAAAACGTCCACCACTCGCACTCACCCTACCGCGATAAATAGCGTTATTCTGAGTAGTGAATACATAAGGATCGCCTATTCCATCATTGACCAGAGTTTGTCGCTGCACCGGCTTGTCTAAAACAGAAACGTCGATAACACCATTAAAATCGGAGACCAATACACCATTTCTATGCGCCACTCGCCCGTTAACCCGAGTTTTCCCTAAAGCCCTAATGGTATCGGTAGGCATTTGCGTAAGCTCGTCAAACATAGATTCGGTTACCACATCATACTGAGGGAAAGGGATACCCATTGCGGGGTCACCTAGCAAGGCAAAACTTATCTTGGTAAAACTGGTAGATTGATTCTTGGTAAACTGTATCCACTGTCCAATAGTAAGATTGCCGCTAGAAACCTCATTGCGATACACGTCAAAAAGCTCCCTATTAAGACGCATAGCGGGAATGGCTCCTACATCACGAGTTGTACTCAATAATGCCACACCCCCTCCCCTAGGATTGAGTAGTACTTGCTCTCCGGCACTCGTACGCCAGATTTCGTCAAACCGACTAAAAGCACAGGTAATAGTCACAAAGATGCTCAATCGATCAATGTTCGTCCAGTTATTGATTTCTTCCAGACGAAGGATTTGTTCTTGTGCCCATCCAACTTCTCCTCCGTGGCCAATATAGTTGGTAATAAGCGCACCACTTTGCACTTGCCTAAATATTTCGTCTTGCACATCTGGGTATCGCTGACTTCCAGCGGTTGAAACTTGCTGAAATGCATCGGCATACACTTTTACAAAATTGTAAAACGGATGACGATTGCTTAAACTATCAATAATTTGATCACTGAAAATCATAAAGTCCCTTTCCCAAACATCATCGACATCATCTGTTACAAACAGCATACGCGCACGCCAATCTCCAAAGCGATTGGGGTTGTTCTCATAGCGGATGATTTTGTCCACAACAGCATTGGCCTGCGAGGAAGAACGAACGGTCAATCTACCAATAGCCACATTAAGTGTATTTATGGTAAAATTTCTCCCTTCTCCAATATCCAAAAAACCGTAGTAGTCATCAACGATGTATGATGAAGATTGAACAAAACTCTGCACGGATTGATAGATAGGAACAAAGTTGGTATTATTTGGCTCAATATCCTTATAGTCGTAGGAAGCTGTTCCCATTAAACACACGTACTTTAATCCTGTACCGTGAGGCGATTTGAGATAATTTGAACGAATAAAGTTGCGAATGGCGGAAATATCTTGAACACCAGAATGGTATTCATTGTAGATTTCTTGTACATCCACAACCGCAACCTTAAATCCGTTATGAGTTTCACGAAAACGAGCCAGTCTTTCGGCTGCTGATCGAAAACCAGGGTAGGTGATGATTAACATATCCTGTGCAGCCAGTCCGTGTAAATTTTGATTTTTTACTTTACCTACAGCGCGAGGCAAGGACATGTCGGAACCACGGTAAGCGACAAAAGTCCTAAGCGAATCGGTGGCAACACGAATAGTTCCGGTAGTTCCAGAAATATTGATGGGCACTCTAAAGGTTTGCAAAGGGTCGGTAACGTCCCACACCTCCGTGCCTGGAGTGACATTTTGAATGCTAAACTCCGTAATATTACCAGCACCAACCGTTTCAATATCTCGGAACACCAACACATTGGTGGTCATATTCAAACTTCTACGTGCGTGAACACTAATAAAATCCAACCACGCAGTAGCCGCGGGATTAATGGTATTGTTGAAGGTAACGCTAAGGTTTACACTATTACCTGAACCCGTTAATGTTCCTGAACCTATCGCAGCGGTGGCAAACTCTCTACTTCCTGGAAAAATTTGCGGCATATTGAGCTGAAGCGCTTGAACGCCTCCAGAGGAAACGCTGAGGAAGGTTCCGTTGACCGAACTACGCGCAGCAGCCCTCATTCTAATTTTCACTTGCGAACCACTTACGATGTTTGGCATGGGAAAACTGTAGTTGTAGGTAAGGTTAAAGTCGAAAACATCACCAAACCACTGACGCCCTACCCGCTGAAGATTAACCTTTGTCTCTTCTATAAACGCCAGTCCGTCGAAGGCATTGCTGTTTTGATTTGCCGCAGCTGTAACGGCGGGAGCTGTTTGAACTCTTTGCGCATTTGAAGCATCAATACGAATGAAATAATAGTTTTCGTCGGAGTATATATTATAGGTATGGCGATATTCAGAATCTGCTGCACTGTAATTCCAACTATGTGGACCATGGGCGTAAAAAAGAGCAAAATCATTATTATTAAAAACGCCGTCACCTCCGTCTTGAACAAAGATGGGGAGTTCCACCAGGTCGTCCACATGATCATCGCCAACAACCTCGGGTAGCATACCACCGCGATTACCATAAACCGCAATTGAAGATGAAGATACCGTTCCCGTAACACCCATATCGCTGAGCAATTGGGGGGTTATCCGAAAAAGCCCATCGCGAGTCACAGCTACTTTATACCAGTTACCTTGAGCGAGGACCGAATTTTGCGCGAAAGTTTTTCTGCGTGCGCTTTCCGGCCTCGAAGTGATATTATACGAGTATGAAAAAGCCACAACCTTCTCGTACCTTCCGGCAGATTTGCGTTGAATTAACGGGACATTAGCTCTAAACTGTGAAGTGCTTCCCACCTTAAATACACCGTACTCATTTTCCAAAAAAGCATCTTCACCCCATGTACGAACCCACTCAAGTTCTTCCCCTCTTAGCGGCTCAGACTCGGTGATGTTTACAGTAAAATTCACAACCTCATCACCCGAAACATTTTCCATAATTTCATAAGTGGGCTGTGCATTAGGATAGGAGAAGCCACACGGTTCACAACGAAAGTAAGCTTCACTTTCGCCAACTTTCGTTAAACCTTCCCAATTTATTCGAACTAATTGCTGAGCCTGCATATAGCCAAAGCTCAACAATAATAGACCTACATAAATGTTTTTTGCCATGTTTTGAAAATAAATGAACGTCGAACTATGTCCGCACAAATTCTACCCGAATGCTAAAATGGAAGTTCCACAGTGCAAACATAACGAAACTGTAATAGCATAAGTATATTGGCAATGAAAAAAATGTGAGAAAATTTATAAGGTCATGGAAAACAACGAAAAATCCGTGGAAAACAAACACTATATAGAGTCTGTCCATAAAGTCAAAGTGGCTGGGCTAGAAAGTTCGAGAGCGAGGCTTGCGAAGGTTGAAAAACAGTGAGCCCCGACAATACTTGTCTTGTCGGGATGACCTTTTTTTCAACCGAGCATAACGCCGTCATCGGACTTTATAGACAGACATTATTTCATCAAGTGCTTTCCAAGCCAAGTAAAAAACTCCGTCTGCCAAACCATAGCATTCTGTGGCTTAAGCACCCAGTGACCTTCATCGGGGAAGAGTAGCAGTCTGCTATCAATTCCCATTAACTGAGCTGCCTGATATGCTTGTAAGCCTTGCTCAACCGGAACTCGAAAATCCAATTCACCGTGAATGACCAAAATTGGGGTGTCCCATTTAGATACGTGTTTATGGGGAGAAAACGCATCGTACGATTCTGGTCGCGGATTTTTCCAGTACGGCCCTCCCAAATCCCAATCAGCAAAAAACAACTCTTCGGTAGTTCCGTACCAACTTTCCATGTGGAATAATCCGCAGTGGGATATAAAGGTTTTGAATCGTTTGTTGTGTACGCCCGCCAACTGGTAAACGGAATATCCGCCATAACTAGCTCCAACCGCTCCAATGCGATTTTCATCAATAAATGGCAAAGCAGCCATAGAGTCTGTAGCGGTGAGGTAATCGCGAATACTCTGTCCGCCCCAATCACCACTGATCTCGTCGTTCCATTCTTGGCCAAATCCGGGCAAACCTCTACGATTTGGAGCGATAACCACAAAACCCGCTGATGCCATTAGCTGAAAATTCCAGCGGAAAGAATAAAACTGCGAAACGGCACTTTGAGGCCCACCCTGACAATAGAGCAAAGCCGGATATTTTTTGTTGGGATCAAAGTTTGGAGGGAGAATTAACCACACCAACATCTTCTTTCCATCTGTGGTTGTAACCCACTCTTCACGAATTTCACTTAAATCCAAACGCTCGTAGAGGGGTGTATTCACACGAGTAAGGGGAGTCTGCTCTCCTTTAGCGTCAATGCGAAAAATCTCGGTGGCGTGGTTCATATCCTGACGTTCGGCCACGATAAACTTCCCGGCGCGCTTGAGTTTACCAAAGTTATATCTTCCACCTACAACCAATTCCTCCGAACGAATATCTGCTCCGCGAGCTCTGAGGCGCAGGTTGAGTCGGTAGATGGGTAAAGTCGCCTTCTCATCTTTGGTAACAACTAAGGTTTGGTCATCACCATTTTCCCAATCAAAGCTGTGCCAGTAATCGGCTCGTAGGGCATGCGTTCTTCCGGATTTCACGTCATACACCATGATATTGCTCACGTCAGCCTCAAAACCGGCGCGGGGCATGCTCATCCAAAAAACGTATTTTCCGGAAGGAGAAAACTTTGGTGATAAGTCATAGCCCGGACGATCTGTGGAAAGATTGGTTACTTTTCCAGAAGAGAAATCGTAGAGATAAATATCCGAATTCGTTTTCGTGGCAAAATCTTTTCCCGCATAAGGTTTCATTACGAAAGCCAGCATTGAGCCATCGGGGGAAACATCAAAATCACCGGAGCCTCCAAAGGGTGGACGAGGAAAGTCGAAATCTGCAAAATCTAGTTTCTCAGAGAGGTTTTCCCATTTTGTAGCGGCAGATTCATTAGCTTCAATGCGCAATGTTCCAAGATGCCCAACCTCTCTTTGTTGCCAACGATCCCAATGGCGATACATTAAATTATCAAAAACGCGAATATTGGCCTTTGGTAATGCATCATAGGCTCGAGCCGGCCAATGGGCGCGTTCCATTTTTTTTGAAAAAACCACTCTCAAAGCTTTATCATTGGCATATACACGTGCATTGGAAATACCTCCTTCGATATTGGTAAGCTGTCTTGGCGCACCCGCCCAAGTTTGCACATACACTTGTCCTTTCTTGGTGTACGCAATCAAATCGGTGCCCTGAACGTAATGCACACCCGAAATACCTTCCTGACCAAAGCTCTCGGGTTCACCACCAGAAACAGGCATGCGAAAAATATAACGCTCGGAGGAATTGGCCTCCATATCCATAGTAGTAACCCCGTACAAAATGTGTTCGCCATTGGGAGAGACATCATCAAGCCCTACCCGGCCCAATTTCATAAGCAATTCGGGATTCATTGAGTTTTGACCAAAAATCAAAAAGGCGGTAAAGGTCATCAGACCAGAAAGGAATATTCTTAGCATATCGATACAATTTTTATTTCGGTAAAAATACACATCCAAGACCAAAACTAGGACCCATAAAAAAACTTAAACAAATACCAAAATTCTCTATGGTGACAAAAGTCCTTTGGAAAGCACCCACGCATTTTGTACCTTTGATGAAATTCAAAAAACCCAAAATAAAAATGACAACATACCGTAAACTAGGATTTGACGCCGAAGAAACCAAAGCAGTGGTGGAAGGCATGAATAATTTATTAGCCAACTTACACGTGCATTACCAGAAGTTGCGCAACTATCACTGGAACGTTACCGGCTCCGACTTCTTTGATTTACACGAAAAATTTGAGGAAGAATACAACGAAGTAAAAGTACAAATTGACGAGATTGCCGAGCGCATTCGTGTTTTCGGACAAACACCGGTGAGTACCTTAAAAGAGTATTTGGAAATGTCGGAAATTCAGGAAACTGGAACCGACTTAAGCGGTGATGCCATGGTGAAAGAAATTCTTCAAGACTTTGAGATTCTTCTTTCTTTTTACGTTGATGCTCTCGAAGCTGCCGGAGAAATTGGCGATGTTGCCACCGAAGACTTACTCACCGGCTACATCAAACGAACCGAGAAAATGCATTGGATGTACACCTCGTTTATTTCGTAAATACGAAATGCTCTTAAAAATCAAAGACGGCCTTAATCGCCGTCTTTTTTTGTTTTGTGCATTGGGACACCCTATCTAAAGCCATTATTGCACGGGTATTTGCTTCGCTAGCGGAAATTTAGCTGCCATCCTATTCTAAACTGCTCCGTCCATCTTAAAGGATCTACCGTACTCTCCTCACTCAAAATGTGAAAATACTGGAATTTTATCATCGAATCAAATCCGCGAATTTGGTAAGCAAGCGCGAAAGACAGGCGCTGAGAAGTTCCTTCTGCCAAATCATTTAAATTTAGCTCTTCAAATCTTCCAGAGATGATGGTCTTGAATTTTTTAGAGAAATAATTTAATTGTCCATAATATCCCCCGGCACGGACGTATCCGTTGTGGACCTCCTCCGGTATTCCACGAAAGATGGGGTCGTTTGCCAATTGAGGGCGGGCAAATAACTGGTGAATTTCAAACTGACCAGAAAATCCGAGATACTGAAATGCCGCATCCATTCCGTAAACATAGCGTTCGCCGTTGATCAGTTTCAAACCAAACTCACCGGTAGAAAAAGCAGGGAAAGCTTGTCCTTCGGGCAAACTCTTATCGGCATACCTACCGTTCACTCCTAGGGCAAACATCGGAATGGGCGTAATGCGGGTGTCGATATCACGATAGCGGAATCTTGATGGATAAGCCACATCAACCCGACCCACGTATTCCAATCCACCACTCGCATCATTATCGCCTCGAAGGGTAACTTCTCCCAAACCCGTATAAACTCCGGCAGACATATTAACTCTTTGTCGCCACATACTCTTCAATAAGGTAAAGCCCACGTCACGCCGACTAAAAACATCACCACGAACAATTTGCGCTCTCTGCCAATATGGTGTTTGCGAAAAAGGCACCATGGAACTTCTGGAGTAGTTGAGTTTACCGTAGCCAAATTGCACATCTACAAACCTCAAGCCCTTGTAACGCACATAGGCATCCATCAAGCCGGGGTTTTCCGGGTCGATTTCACCCGTAGCAAATGACGCCAAATCCACAAAATCCACCTGAAGTTCATACTCGTAAAGATTTCCTATTCGACCTTCAATTTGAATTTGTGCATCACGCAAGCGAAAGCGGTCTTTATTGCGATTTTGATTTGGATGATCAGGTTTGAGCACTCGATAATTATAATAGGATGAAACCCCTCCGGTAATTTCCATCACGTGCCTCCCATCACTAAGTGTGAGCTGGGCATACGAAGAGAGAGAGGAAAAAAGGCCTAGAGCAATCAAGCAAAGAATGAGCTTTGCATTAGTGTTTCCAAATGATGAAATAATAATCCTTGGCAAACTAAAATATTTGTATTTCAAAACAAAAATTATTGAGGAATAGGAAATCGGTATAAGCGCTCCATGTCGTCGGAAACGATAAGCATTTGTCCATTATCGAAACAAATTCCTTCGGGATTAATCACCGGGATGTACCAGCGAGCAACTTCCTTATAGGTTTGAGGATTGAGTTTGATTACGTGCATATCTTCATCGCTCAAAAGCCACAGATGATCATCATAAAAAGTAGCTGCAGAAATATCACGGGCGATTCCTTCCAGATAGTGTTCATTTACCAAGCGAAGGTCATCATCGAGCTCCAGCAAGTAAATAGGATCTTTTTCAGTAAGCATTACAAAAGACGATCGAACAGGATTGTAGGTGATTGATTCATAAGCCTTATTCCGACCGCCTCCATAAGGGAAAACCCTTGTTTGCTTAAGCTCGAAAGTATGAATATCGAATACGCGAATTTTACGGGTAAATTCTTCTACCACATAAACGAAATTGGAATCCGCATGAACGCCTTCACAATCAATTCCGGTAAAGTCGGCCTTGCGAATGATTTTGCCGTTTCCGTCTATTTCAAACAGAAAACCGTCGTCGCTTACCACGAAATAACTATTCGGCTTTAGAGGATTTACAGCTATATCCGAAGGTTCCGGCACGTCAACATGCACGTAACTAATGGGCTTGAGTTTTGGTGGCGACACAAAGGCGAGAAGTACCGCTAGTAGAAAAGGAAAAGTCACTTTAATATCAATTAGTTAGAGTTTATCCATAAAGTTCAAGTGCCCGCTTTAGTAAGTTCGAGAGCGAGGCTTGCGAAAGTCTGAAATTTAGGAGTCCCGACAACAAGTCTTTGTCGGGATGACCTGATTTTCGGATGAGCATAACGCCGTCATCGGACTTTATAGACAGACATTAATTAGAGTCTGTCCATAAAGTGCAAGTGTCTGCTCTAGAAAGTTCGAGAGCGAGGC
>JBHYFA010000050.1:0-21606 GCA_051859825.1 Schleiferiaceae bacterium | reverse complement strand
GTACAAGCGGAAATTGGTAACGGTATTATTGATGATAACGTTACCGGTATCTTGGCTTGCTGTACCACCACCGATAACGGTAAGTCCGTAGTATCCTCCTATGATAGTGTTGTTTTCGATGGTGTTAAATGAACCACTTTTCTGACCACTAAAAGGAGCAGCGCTTGAAGGATCAGAACTGAAAACTACTCCAGAAAAGTTAAGAGTGGTAGAGGCGGTATCAACTAAAACGGTAGCGTTTTTAAAGGTGTTATGGCGAGCATTACCAGAAATCCATAATCCCCATCCAAATTCTCCTGTTGCAGTTCCTTGAGCAACTAGGTTTAAGCTATCGAAAATCATGTGGGTTGCACCGTTTAATCTCAATGTGTGACGCTGAGTTCCCGTTGTTGATAAGAACGTAAGCGTATTTCCGTTTCCGTTGATGGTAACGGTATTAGTAGCAGAAGATCCTCCAAAGTTTATGAATTCTATTTGCTCATTGTACGGACCTGTTCCCGAAACTACGTCCACGGTAACTGGTCCAGAAACGCCGCCACAATTGAGGGCGTCTGCAAAGTCTTGGAATGAAGTAAAGTTTGTTGCTGTAACGGTACCAAATTGATTGATAGTATATGCACCACTCAAAGGCGTTCCTGTTGCGTCAACTAAAATAGAAGAACTATTTGATGTTTGATTATTACATGTAAGTTGACAACGATAGTAGGTGTTTGAATTTACAACTACAGTTTCGTTAAGGTTTGTTGCGCCAGGGATGTTTGTCCACGTACTATTGTCGGGAGAGCTTTGCCACTGATAGGTTTGTCCTGATCCAAAGCTGTTTCCGCTTACTGAAAGGTTTACCGTGTTACCAACACAAACATTGGTTGAACTTGCCGTAGCCTGACCTGCCGTTGGAGGAGCCGTACAAGGGCCTGTGATGATGGTAAATTGTGCATTGGGACGGTTAGTAGGACTCAGATTGCTTGTTGCAGTATTTGAACATACACCTGCAGCGTCCATTCTGTACGTGCGCGATGTGCCTGCGGGAAGGTTTTCCGTCCACTGAACACTAGCGTTTCCACTACTAACCCAAGATGTATTTTGAGTACAAACTTCTACAATCAGGTTTGATGTACCATCCCATATAAATGGCGTACTAAGAATGTGTTGATTCCAACCCGAAGAAGGTGTGTATGACGTTGATGTAAAAACAGTGGTCATTCCACCTTCCCAATCCGCCGTTAGGTCATTGGTAGCAGAATTTTTCATTTTGATTTCGAAATCATTCAATGCAGGAACCGAGTTTAGGTTTATTACATTGAAAGCGATTTGCGTAATGCTGCCTGAAGACATTCCCGCTGCAGTGAGTTCCGATGCTCGGTAAATCATTTGCAATCGGTTTCCCCAAAACCAATTTCCGTATGGTGTAGGATAGGCTGAAGCTCCATTAGTTCCAGTTCCAGTACCAATAGTAAAGGGTGTTTGAGCAAAAACGGGGAGAGAAAGGATGGCAAGCGCCCAAACAAATGCTTGCTTTAGTACACGATTTTTCATTCTGAAAATGATGAAATTAAACAAATTGAATACATTGCAAAAAAATGCATTAAATAATCTTTACTTGACTATTTTTTTACAATGATTTAACAAATGTAGCTAGGAAATTGGATTTGTAAAACTTTTTTTTGTAAAAAAAATTGTGATTTTAGAAGTGCGAAAAATCTCTTAATTAAAAGCCATTTATCACAAAAAACAGTGGGAAACAAGGATTACTTATCCTCGTTTCCCACTGTTTAATTTTAGCTATCGGGCTTTATAGACAGACACTATTTATTGTCCAAATTCCTCACTAATCAACTTACGATACTCTGCTCTACGCGTTTCTTTATCATTATTGTTAGGGTTTCCAACCAAAAAGTCTGATTCATCAACAAAGTCAAAAGCTCCAGAGTAAGTTAGTTTCCCGGTTGTATTCGGATCTTGAGCATTTTTTCGGAAGCCCATATTCCCTTCTAATCTAATTATTCCTTCTTCTGGGAAGGTTAAATTGAATGAACCGGAAATCATATCCCACATTTCTTCAAAACTAAATGGGTCAATACTCAAGCCTTTAGCAAACATGCCTTCAAAAATAAATAAGTCATTATTGATGTCCATGCTATACGTTCCGGAAGCCGGTAACCTTTCGCGGGTAGTCTCAATTTCAAAAAATACCACATCACCAGTGCCACTAAACTCACCTTCTGAATTAAGCGTTAAGCCTTTTTGAAAAACCATTTCGTATTCATAAACACCATCCCACTCACCAAAATAGAAAATGGCTGCCCTCTCCATTGCATACGTGTCGTCACCCAACTTAAACTCGTTGCGAATATTGTTGTTTGAACTGTCGTCATCTTTGTTACAAGACCATATAGCTAGGAAACTAAGACTAAGGCCTAAGAATAGAATTGATTTTTTCATTGTAGATTGATTTAATGATGAAAATGAGTGTAATGTGTAAAAGGTTGCCATTTGGTCCACTAAACACACCACCAAAAATAAAGCATAATACCCAATTAAATTTGGGTATTAGCAATAAAAACAACTTTTGAGAAAAACTACCGTTCGATTCATTCTGTATTTACCTTTGCAAAAAATATTTCTCGGAGATTTATTTTTAATATTCAAGTCATTACACTCTATGCAGCCAAGAAAAAACTCCAAGCAAAACGCATCTAATTCCAAAAAATCGTTTTCACCAAAAAAAGGGGATGCCTCATCTAAACCCAAATCTGATTTTAAGAAATCTTCTATTTCCAAAGATAAACCATCCTTTAGTGATCGTCCTTTCTCGGATAAAAAACCGAAATTTTCCAAAGGCGGTAAGCCTTCACGTGGAAAGAAAAGACCCGAACGAGTTGAACGTGACGATATGCGCTTAAACCGCTTTCTCTCTGTAGCAGGTATCTGCTCCCGCCGCGAAGCAGATGAATTAATTGCTGCTGGTTTGGTGGAGGTGAACGGAAAGATTGTGACGGAAATGGGCTATCGTGTGCTGCCTACCGACAAGGTGAAATACGCCGGTTCACTCATTCGTGGCGAGAAAAAACAGTACGTCCTTCTCAATAAGCCCAAAGGATTTATTACTACCATGGACGACCCGAAAGCACGTAAAACAGTCATGGAGTTAGTGGCCAAAGCTTGCAAAGAACGTATTTATCCCGTTGGAAGATTGGATAGAGCTACCACCGGACTCCTTCTATTTACCAATGATGGCGAACTAGCGAAAAAACTCACCCATCCATCCCACGGAGCAACCAAGATTTACGAAGTGGTTCTCGATAAAAATCTCAGTCAAAAGGATTTCAACGCAATTGTGGCCGGTTTTGAACTGGAAGATGGTCCGGTGCAAGTCGATGAACTGTCTTTTGTAGAGGGTAAAGCCAGAAACCATTTGGGCATAAAAATCCATATCGGACGTAATCGTATTGTGCGTCGAATCTTTGAGCATTTTGGCTATGAAGTAATCAAGCTCGATAGAGTGGTTTTCGCCGGATTGACCAAGAAAAATTTACCCCGTGGACACTACCGATTTCTAACTAAACAGGAATTGGAAAAGTTTCACGTGAAAATCTAAGCTTTTTTAGTCCTGTTATTACAATGCGTTGAGTTAATTTCGCGTTTCTAAGGTTATGGGCGCAAAACTGAAAAAGTGGATCATTCGACTTAGTTTGCTGCTGTTGGTTTTTATGCTAACGGTAGCAGGTGGTATGTACTATCTCTACACCCATCAAGAAAAACTCATTAACCCCCTAGTGAATCAAATCAATCGCCAACTGCTGGTGGAGGTGAGTGTGAAAGACATCAATCTTTCTTTCACACATTTTCCTTATGTTGCTGTTGCTATGCAAAAAGTAGTGGTGCCTGAGAATGTAGCGAAAAACCCTGATACGCTATTTGCCGTTGAAAACCTCTACTTAGTGGTGCGTCCGTGGGATTTGTTGAAAGATGAGATGTCTATCAAAGCCATCGAGTTTAATAATGGAAAGCTTCACCTAAAAACCTTTTCCGACGGATCGGTGAACTACGAAATATGGAAGCCCGGTGATGAAGATGATACCCGAGAAAGTAATTTGTCCATCAATTCCGTTATTTTCGAAAAAATGGACTTTCGCTTTTCCGACGATGTTCAAAAGATCAAAGCTCACGAGTATTTGGAGTCTGTTCAAGTACAAGGAGATTTTGCTTCTGCGGAAATTTCGGTGCGGGGAAGGGGAGATCTTCAGCATAAGTTTTTGCAAATCGACGACTTTATTTACGATGCGCCCATTTACCTCAGTACAGATATAGATGTCCTGCAAATTGCCGATGATTTTCGTTTGTCGGCAAAAAAAATGCGGGTCAATAATGCGCCGTTTTCGTTGCGCTTAACCGTTAAACCAACCGAAACTACTCTTCATCTTTCTACCGATAATTTCGATGCGAAAGGCGCCATTGATTTGTTGCCAAAATCCTATGCCGACGCCATGAATTGGTTTGCTTTGGATGGTAAGCTTAGTTTGGATTTTAACATGGAAATCCCGGAGAGAGGTAATCCCATTCGAGACTTGCAGTTTGCAATTGTTCAGGGTTCTTTTGCCCTTACGGATCGTCCTTTGGAAATAAAGCGTTTACAGACCTCCGGGAATTTGCGCTTCGGTAAGGCTTCTAACGATTTACGGGGACTGCTCAGAATTGATGCATTTGAAGGCGTGATAGATGGTGATGTTTTTTCACTAAAGGGTTTCTTGCAGGATTTTGATCGACCCTTGCTTTCGGTGGAGTATTTGGCTAATGTATCTCTGGAAAATCTTTTGCTCATGGCGGGAATGGAAGGTTTTCAGGAAGTGAAAGGTAAAACCAAATTGGAAGGTAGTTTTGAGAACCAGTTTAGAAGTCTAACTCATTTTTCCAAACGTGATTTTGCTGGCGCTCGTGCTGGTGCAACTTTTTCGCTGGAAAATGGGGCATTTACCTATGCCGGAGTTCCCTATCAAGATGTTCAGGCGCAGTTTGATGTCCAACACAACAATCTTCTGGTGCGGAATTTTGCCTGTCATGTGGTTCAGTCCGACATTCAGATTGAAGGAGCCGCCAATAATCTATTGCCGTTTTTGCTTATAGAAAACGAAGACTTGATTCTTGAAGCCAAACTCAATAGCAAAAATCTTGATCTTGATACTTGGCTTTCAAAAGGTTCTACCAGTTCAGAATCCTTGTATGAATTGGAATTTCCCCAACATATTTCGGCTTCATTAACCACAAAGATTGATCAATTTCGCTTTGGGAGTTTTCGAGCTTCAAATGCCAATGGTCTGGTGAAGATTGATGCGAAAGGAATGATAACTCGCTTTGATAGGCTGACTGCTTTAGGGGGTGAAATTTCGCAGTTAAATTTTAAGATTGACGCACAAGAGGCGCCTTACCGCTTGAGTTTATCGCTAAATGCCAAGGATGTAAATATGCAGCAAATGTTTGGAGCTTTTAATAACTTCGGGCAAGACGTACTTACCGCTAAGGAACTTCAAGGCACGCTTTACGCCAAACTTCGGTTGGAGAGTTTACTCAGTAAAAGTTTGGATATCCCTACGGAATCTATTCAAGCGGAAGCCGATTTACGCATTGATAAAGGCAGATTGATTGATTTTGCTCCCATGCAGGCGCTATCGCGATTTGCTCATTTGAACGAACTCAATGATGTGCGCTTTGAGCGGTTGGAAAATACCCTGAGTATTTCTCGACGTGTGATAACAGTGCCCAAGATGGATATTCGCTCAAACGTGATTGATTTGGAGCTTGAAGGAACTCATAATTTCGACAATATAATCGATTTTGTGGTGCGCATGGATTTACGCGAAGCACTTTTCGCCGAGAGAAAGCGCCGCCGCTCCGAATTTGATGACCTAATTGTGGAAACATCAGAGGGTAGTCCACGCATTTGGGTACGCATGAAGGGCGATGCCGCCGATCCGGAAATTAGTCTCGATCGTACGCAAGTTCGCCGAACCATCGGGGAGCAATTGCGCGATCAAGGTAGGCAACTTCGCGAGGGTTCGACTCGGCAGAGGGAGCGAACACAGTATGAATTTGAATGGGATCCAGATTAGATTATTGTTTAATCATTTTCTGAGTGATCCTTCGCCCTTGTTCATCCGTGAACATAACCAAATACACCCCCGAGGGTAAATCCGTCGTTTGAAAAGTGTTTTCCGAAAACGCATAAATTTCTCCAGTACGGTATCGACTGCCGCGTAGGTCGAAGATTTCAAATTTCAAGTGTCGATAACTCGGATTGGAAATGGAAATGAAATCCTGCGTTGGGTTAGGAGAAATCGTTGGCCGCAAATGCATTTCAATTTCGTTGGATACACTAATGTTGTCGGGACAATTTGATGCTCGTAAAGAATAAACCATCGTATCTAAGAATTCTGATCCGCAAACCGTTAGCATAGGGTTAAGCGAATCTCTAATAATCACGACAAAGTGTTGACCATTTAACCGAATTGGTTGGGAAGGCTTTAGATATACGGTGTCACTGAATGCATTGTGATTGAAGTAAAGT
Organism: Schleiferiaceae bacterium; assembly: GCA_051859825.1. Taxonomy (GTDB): domain Bacteria; phylum Bacteroidota; class Bacteroidia; order Flavobacteriales; family Schleiferiaceae; genus CSBr16-58. The sequence goes on along the minus strand of JBHYFA010000050.1, from coordinate 15,044 downwards.
TTTTCCCCTACAACGGCTTGGGTGTCGGGGCCAACAATAAAAAATTGACTGGCATCGGCGGTAAGATTTATTATCGGGCGTCGTAAGTAGAGTTCAATAACAGAGTCTTGGCAATTATAGTCAACATTAGGCATAGGATACGCGTATCCAGTGGGTGATGCAGCGAAGGATATTGAATCCTTTGGGGTGTAGCCCAACATAAATGCTCGGTAATTTGTGAAAATCGCGTTACTAAAATGAGCAGGATTGCCAGGCAAACTTCTTCTGAGAAAATCAGGAAGTATTGGAGGGTCGGCACAATCAACAAAATTGACCATTAGCTCCCGGGTGGCGCTTCCCACTTTGTAATGAAAGGTGCCCGAAGGATGTAATCTGTATTCATCAACGGTAATCGAATAACTATAAAGCCCAATGATTGGACCTGCTTCGAAGCTGAAATTCCCATTCGTTTGATTGATAGCGATGGGTGCACTTCCTTGCGTTACAAAAGGTCTGTCTGTTTGAAATCCTGGAGCGAAAACTCCTTCTATCACGCCGCTTGGCGACAAGCAAGCACTGCCACCAGAACGAATATTTGTAAACTCAATATGTAGAGAGTCTCCATCACTTTCAGCAACATTTTGAATCATGTTTGCTCTTTGACCAGCGCAAAGAATAACTTGTGGAAAGGCGTTGAATGTTGGGGTGTTATTTTCACTACTGGTGTTATTTAGTTGGGCAACAAATAAACTAGGTTCGGAATTTGGGCCATAATTCAAAATATTTGTAACGTTGTTTGCATCAACTCTACAACATTGCGCACGCGCTTGGAAGCGATAGTCAGCGCATTTTCCTATAAGAGATACATCAGCCTGATAAACCATTCTAATTACGGGGAATGATTGGCTACCAACATTGCTGCAATTATACGTATTCAGAACTTCTCCGGGAGAAGTAAAGCCAGTGGCGGCAGGCAGGGTATGTGTTTGATTTGGAAAGCAAGAGCTGGTAATGCAAATTTGTATAGTGTTATCCATTGGAAAGTTACTAAATCTATCTGTAGCATATTGCACTACCGTTACTCTGTATAGAAAAGGGTTTGCTTGATTTCCAATATACTCGTATGTTAGTTCACCTCCCGTAATGTGAGTTGCTTTTAAGCTTGAATGTCCTGCGAAAAACACAAAAAGGAGAATAGATACACGTAGAATCTGCTTCATAAGAAAGAAAATTATTGACAAAAGTAGTTCTGGTTTTTTTATAAAACAAAAGCCACCAATGTTAAATAATATCACATTGATGGCTTTCGATTTATGTTGAACTACTCTATTGTTTAATCATTTTCTGAGTTATCCTGCGTCCGTATTCATCCGTGAAAATGATCAGATACACGCCTGACGACAAATGCGCCGTTTGGCAGGTGGTTTCTGAATGGGCGTTGATTTCTCCAACTTGATATCTACTGCCCCGAAGATCGAGAATTTCGTAACTCAATCTGCTGCTGTTGGGATTCTTCATATTGATGAAATCTGTACTTGGGTTAGGAGAGATTCGTGGTTGCAAAATAGTTGTCTCGAATGCAGTATTGCTCAGATTTTCCGGACAATTGGTTGCGCTGAGCGAGAAAACCATTGTGTCTGAAAACTCTATTCCGTACATAAAAGCCATTGGATGAGCAGGGTCGGGCAAGGCCATGATAAAATGTTGGCCATTTAAATACAATGGCTGGGCGAGTTCAATGTAAATCTCGTCACTAAAGGCATTGTGATTGAAATCAATATTTACAACGGGAATAGCTTGGGTGTCTGGTCCTACTACGTAGAAATAGCTCGGGTCGATGGTTTGATTGACCATAGGATATTCTAACTGTAGATGAATAACAGTATCGGGACATTCAAAATCTTTATTTGGCAACGAGTACACAAATCCAGTAGGAGAAGAAGCAAGGGAGGAAGAGTCTTTAGGAGTAAAGCCCATCATAAAAGCTCGGTGGTCAGTCGAAACATCTTTGTTGGCATGAATCGAAGGGTTGTTTTGCGTACCTACACGTAAGAATGGAGGATTTGGAGATGGAGGAGGCGGGCAGTCAATAAAATAAACTAAAACCTCTCGGTTTACTCTACCAACGATATTGTATGAAGAGTCAATAGGATTCAATCGGTGTTCTGTTACTGCCATAGAGAAAATGTACATACCCAAAAGCGCCCCGGAACTGAAAGTTGCGTTACCATTGGTTTGGTTAATGCTGATGTTGGCATTTCCTTGCGTATCAAAAGGCTTTTGCGAGTTGAAGCCTGTAGCATAGGTGCTGGAAGCAACAGAAGCGATGTTGGCGCATGCATTGTTAGCTGTTCTTGCATTTGAAAAGGAAATAGTCAGAGAGTCACCGTTGCTTTCCGTCACATTTTGAATCATGTGAACGGTATTGCTTGCACAGAAATTAATCTGAGGGTCAGCAGTGAAAACGGGTGAGTTGTTGTTGCCAAGAGTGTTATTCAAGTAGGCAAAAAGGAACATCGATCCTGAACTTCCAAAACTACTAATATTGGTAGCTCCAGGTAATCGACAACAAGCAGTTGTGGCTTGGAATCGGAAGTCACTACACACCCCAGGAAGGGTTACAATAGTGCGATAGACTTTTTTGCTTTCTTGATTATTATTAATGGTAGGGGTGCTCGGGATATTTAATGGCTGAGCAGTAGAAAACCCTGGAGCGGGAAAGGCTGTGTGGGTTTGGTTGGGAAAGCACGAACTGGTAATACAGAAGTTCTGCTGGTTTGGCAACTGTAAGGGGGTAAAGCGTGTGCTACCATAAAGTACAATATTAACCTCGTATTGATGAGGTGTGCCAGTTGAATCGCCTACGTACCTGTAAGTGATTTCTCCACCCACATTATGTGTGGCTGAAAGGTTTAGTCCAAAAAAAGTTAAAAGTAAAGCGCCGAGAAGGTTAAAAGTATTTGTCTTCATAACTAAAAATTTTAGGTTACAAACATAACTGCCTTGTCGGTTCATTACTAATAATACGTAAAGAACTTATTTTTAGACAGAAGAAATATTTTTTACCTCTGATTTTCAGTAAGAACACAAACTCAACTTGAGTTAACGTTTGTTTAAGACCTCAGACATTACCTTAAAAACCATTAAGATGCCACCTGAAAATTCAGTTTTTTGCTTTTTTGCACGAATCCGTCATACATTTTAGTGAAAAATAAAAAAAACCCATGATTTTTTGTCATGGGCTTTTCTATTGAGCATAACGAAGCTATCGAACTTTCTAGACAGCCACTAGTGAGGGAGTTTTTCTCGTAAGTATCCATATACCCAAGTCCCCGCCACAGCACTAAGCAACGTAACGATTATTACTGTAGCTCCAGTACCAATTTGCGCGAATAGCGGCCCCGGGCATGCACCTGTCATGGCCCAACCAAAACCGAAAATCAATCCGCCAATTACTTGACCCTTGGTGAATTTTTTTGGTGAAAGTTTAATACTCTCTCCGTAGATGGTTTTAATGTCAAATTTTTTGATAAGAAAAACCGATATCATGCCAACAACGACGGCACTACCAATGATTCCGTACATGTGGAAGGATTGTAGGCGGAACATTTCCTGAATACGAAACCAGCTGATGACTTCGGCTTTAACGAAAACTATTCCAAATAGAATACCCACAATAAGGTATTTGATGTTGTGATACCACTTGTGTTCCAAGGCGCTTTCGTTAACGCACATGGCATCTTGTTCACGAATATTTAAATCTTGTTCTTTTTGAAACGTATCTTGCATTTTTCAGTGTATTAAAGTGAAAGGATAATGGGGAGAATGAGGTTGGCCATGATGAAGCCGCCAATCATAAAGCTCATTGTAGCAATGAGTGAAGGGAGCTGTAAATTGGATAATCCCATAATGGCATGGCCGCTCGTACAGCCACCGGCGTAGCGTGTTCCAAAGCCTACCAAAAAGCCCCCAACGACCATGATGAGAAAGCCTTTGAGCGTAAAGAGTGATTCCCAATTCAAAATGTCGGGTGGAACCAATTCGTTTAAATTGGTAATTCCGTAGGCGGCTAACTCATCAGCCAAGGCGGGATTGATATCTACCGGGTTGGGATTATAAAGGAAGTTGGCCGCTACTACACCACCTAGTAAAATCCCTAATACAAATACCAAATTCCACACTTCCTTCTTCCAATCGTATTTGAAAAAGGGAATATTTGCCGGCATACACGACGCACATACGTGTCGTAACGATGAGCTGATACCAAAGGATTTGTTGCCAATGATTAATAGGGCGGGAACGGTTAAACCAATAAGAGGCCCGGCTACGTACCACGGCCAGGGTTGTGAGATAAATTCTAACATGAAGGTTGTTTTTGAAGATTAATAAAGATTTCGGAATTCATTCGTGAAGGAATGCTATTGTAGCACTCCTCCATTTTTATAATGGAATAGTTGGTTTGGAAAATGTTTTGATATTCGGCTAATTCACCCCCAAAAGGAGGCTGTGGTTGGTTGAAATGTTTGTTGAACAAAAGCCCAATGATGCGTCCGTTTTCGTTGAGTAACGAAGCCGATTTTGCTACGTATTCTTCTCTCCTCAATGGTGAAATGGCGCAGAAAAAGGTTTGCTCAATAAGTAAGTCATATTTGCCTTGGTGCAAGAAAAAGTCTTCACACACCACTTTCACTTCGGGGTTTTTAGCAAATTTTTCCTGAAGTTTTTTCACGGCGCTGGGCGCAATATCAATCAAGGTGATGTTGCTGAAGCCTTCTTGTACAAGAAACTCTGCTTCGTAGGCGTTTCCACACCCGGGGATGAGGATAGCAGCGTCTTTGTTCGGGTATTGCTTCATGTATTCTGTAATAGCCGGTGAAGCCTGACCAATATCCCATCCGGTTTCACCGGTTTCCCAACGCTGGTTCCAAAAGTCTTGATCAAGCACCGGCACAGCCGTAGTTTGATTGTTTTCTTCGTTCATCTCTTTCATTAAATCATTTTGTCGCTCTCGGAATTCGTCCTGCAGAACGTTTTATTTATAATGGCTAGGCTAGAAAGTTTGAGAGCAAGGCTTGCATAATTTAAAAATCAAGGAGTTTACTAGCGTAAATGACTGATTTTTTAATTATGCATAACGCCGCTCTCAAGCTTTATAGCTAGCCATTAAATATTGTTTCTTTGAGCATGATGTAAATACCCATAACCAAAACAAACCATCCAAAAGCAGGCTTGAGTTTGGCTCCGTCAATCTTTTTGGATAAGGCCATGCCAATGAAAATACCCACAATGGCGAAGGCGGTGATTTTTGCTAAGAAAACGTAGTCGATTAGCGTTTCGCCTCCTTCCCCGAAAAATCCGATGATGGATTTTGCAGCAATAATCACCAATGAGGTGCCCACGGCTTCTTTCATGGGGAGTTTGCTCAGTACCACTAGAGCAGGGATGATGAGGAATCCACCACCGGCACCTACCAATCCGGTAAGAATACCCACCACAGTTCCTTCGATGAGAATAAGTGGGTAGTTGAATTTTTGTTCGGTTGGCTCTACAATAGGGCCCACTTTTTTATCTTTTTTGATCATGCTATACGACGCCACAATCATCAATATGGCAAAAAGAAGCATGAGTAAAATGCTGTTGGTTACCACAAAATCTCCAACACTGAAAACTTCAGCTGGTATGGCAGGCACAATAACCGCTCGAGTGAAATAAACAGCTACAATCGAAGGAATACCGAAAACGATTGCAGTTTTTACATTTACTAGGCCTTTTTTGAAATACGAAGCAGAGCCTACCACACTGGTAACTCCAACTATAAACAAGGAGTATGCTGTAGCCAATACCGCATCAACTCGAAAAAGATATACCAATACGGGAACGGTGAGGATACTTCCCCCTCCACCAATGAGGCCTAATGTTACTCCAATAAGTATCGATGCTAAGTAACCTGCAATTTCCATAGACGTGTTTAAAATGATGCTGCAAAATTGCGGTCATTTTAAATCAAAAAACGGTCACTTTGGTCACATAAGCGGAGAAAAGCCTATACCGGTTTGGCTTTCATGGCTTTACTAGCGGGTGTCGGAACGATTATTAGTTGCAATTTTTATATACAATTCGATTCACTTTTGCAAGACTGTTTGCTTTAAAAAATACATTCCACCACGAATGCACGAAAAAGTTATTACCTTGTAGGTGCTTCATACATTATAGACCACGAAAGACACGAAAGATACGAAATTGTTGCTTCGCAACGGTTGGGGCGTAAAAATGGAACTTTGAAGGTGTGTGCAGTCCATTTTTCGTGCTTTTCGTGTGTTTCGTGGTTTAGAAAAAAAATTAGTTGTTACACAAAGCACAGAGAAGCCATAAAGTATTCAAAGTAGTAGATTATACGTTGCTAATCTTTGTGAGCCTTTGTGCATTCTTTGTGCTCCTTTGTGTAATAGCTATTAAGCTTCACATGATAATAACAGCACTGAAGTCATGGAACCGTGGTTGAAAAGAGAAAAGTCTATGCTAATATGGCTTTCAAAACCTTAACGGTGTGTGTTTCGGAACGACTACTCTTTCCGCTCTTTAATCAAGTAAATCTCCTCATTTTCCTTGCGAAGAAAGTATTGCTCGCGGGCGAATTTTTCCAACTCCTCAGATTGACTTTCTAGTTCTTGCAGGCGCTCTTGGTCACGGGCAATTTCACTTTGATAATAGTCGATGGATTGCTTGGCTTCGTAAATCTCTTTGTCTATTTCGCGGTGAACCTGACAAGAATGAATGTCAAGAAAGGTCATCCATACAGCAAAAAATAGGGTGATGACTACATAGCGGTTGGTCAAAAACCGCAGCCAAGGAGGTAGGGAAGAGGTAGATGGTAACTTTAGCTTAGCCATGCTGCGAAGGTACTGAAAAAATTAATCGGTACCGTCGCGGAAAAGGTCTTTTACAATAATCGAGCTTTTTCCGTTGCTATCACCGATGTTCTGCATTTTGCTCCACTCACGGAAAATGCTTTTTTCGTCGTTCATTAAATCTTCGGGCTTACCCAATTCTTCAATTTTACCATTTTGCAATACCGCTACGGTGTGCACATTTTTTACGGTTGACAAGCGGTGCGCAATGATGATACCCGTGCGGTCTTCCATCAGCGCTTCTAAGGCTTTTTGCACCATTTGCTCCGACTCAGAATCTAGGGCTGAAGTGGCTTCATCGAGCATTACGATGGCGGGGTCTTTGAGCAACATGCGGGCAATGGCCACGCGCTGACGTTGTCCACCGGAGAGTTGAACGCCTCGTTCACCAACCAGTGTGTCGTAGCCTTCCGGGAAGTTCAAAATGAAATCGTGGGCGTAGGCTTTTTTGGCTGCTTCTTCAACTTCTTCATCCGTGGCGGCGGGGTTTCCGTAGCGGATATTTTCTTTGATGCTTCCGCCAAAAAGTAAGACTTCTTGAGGAACCACCCCGATGTTGGAGCGAATGTCTTGCAGATTGAGGTCTTTGGCCTCTACGCCGTCGTAGCGAATGCCGCCGTCGTAATTGCGGTAAAGTTGGAGCAGCAGACTAACCAAGGTTGATTTCCCCCCTCCGGAAGCGCCAACCAAGGCGACTTTCTCTCCGGCTTTGATGTGGAGGTTAATGTTTTTGATGACTTCTACATCCGGACGAGAGGGGTAGCTAAAGCTCAAGCCGCGGAGTTCAATTTCACCTTGAAGTTTGCGCGTTTCCGTGTGTTCTTCCAGCGTGTTTTCTCCAACTTCATCAAAAATTCCCAGTAGAGATTCGGCTGCACCAACGGCCTTTTGAATACGAGCATACACGTCGGCCAAACCACCAATACTTCCGCCAATAAAGCCCGAGTAGATGATGAAGGAAAAGAGTTGGCCGGTTTGCAATTCACCCGAAGCAATCAAGGTGCTGCCTCGCCAAATAACCGCTACCATGGCACCAAAAAGTCCAAAAACGATAAACGATGCAAAAGCTGCACGGTAGAGTCCGCCTTTGATTCCCGCCTCGGCCGCCTCGTTGGTCTGCTTACGGTATCGGTTGAGTTCGAAGGCCTCGCTTACAAAGGATTTTACGTTGAAAATACCTTGCAGGGTTTCTTCTACTGTAACCTGACTATCGGCAACTTTTTCTTGCACCGACTTGGCGTAGCGCCGGATAAATTTCCCGAAAATCACCGTGATAATCATTACCGGAGGGAGAATGGCCAGCATGAAAATGGTGAGATGCCAGGAAGTAATTGTGAGCAGGGTAATACCTCCAATAATGATGAAAACCTGGCGGAGGAATTCGGCCAGTGTGGTGGTGAAGGTTTCCTGTAAAAGTGATATATCGGCGGAAATACGACTGTTGAGTTCGCCTACCCGGCGGCGGTTGAAAAACTCCATGGGAAGTTGAATCAAGTGGCGATAGGTAGCCTGACGCAATCCGGCTAGCGCTTTTTCGGTAACGCGAACAAAGAGGATGATGCGGAAGAATGAGAAGGTGGCTTGCAATGCCAAAACCAGAAGCAATAACTTTCCAATTTCGGAAATGGCACTCTGGTAGTCGGTTTCGTTTACGGCATCTACAAGATCACCGAGGAGTTTGGGGAAAACGAGGTTTGCCGCACTAGAAAACAGCAAGAAAAGCATACCTAAGGCAAACATTCCTTGATACGGTCGGATGTAGGCGTAAAGTTTAAGTACTTCTTTCCACGCCGGCCTTTTGGCTTTTTCTTTTGATTTATCCATTCTGCTAATGTCTGGTAAAAACGCCGGCAAAGGTACATTGTTCAGACCCATCGTTCAACTTTATAATGTACTTTTGACGCCATGAAGTTGCAGGCTGTTAATCTTATCAAACGCTATCGCGGTAGAGCCGTGGTTAAGGGCGTTTCTTTCGAGGTAAATAAGGGTGAGATTGTTGGACTTTTAGGGCCTAATGGTGCTGGAAAAACCACTTCTTTCTACATGTGTGTGGGCTTGGTGCGTCCTACGGAGGGCAAGGTTTTGCTCGATGACGACGATATTACCGGTGACCCCATGTTTCGTCGTGCGCAAAAGGGTATTGGTTATTTGGCGCAAGAAGCCTCGGTATTTCGCAAGTTGAGTGTGGAGGATAATATTAAGGCCGTACTGGAAATGACCAAGCTTAGTAAGGCCGAACAGCGCGATAAGCTCGAAGTACTGCTCGATGAGTTTAGTTTGCAGCACATCCGCACCAATCGGGGTGATTTACTTTCCGGAGGTGAGCGACGCCGTACGGAAATTGCACGCGCCCTTGCAGTTGATCCGTCTTTCATCCTCCTCGATGAGCCCTTCGCCGGTGTTGACCCCATTGCGGTGGAAGACATTCAGAGTATAGTTGCCGGCTTGAAAAAGAAAAATATCGGTATTCTTATCACCGACCATAACGTGCAGGAAACCCTCGCTATCACCGATCGTACATATTTGATGTTTGAAGGCAATATCCTTAAATCCGGTTCCGCGGAAACCCTCGCCAACGACGAGCAAGTAAGGAAAGTGTATCTAGGGAAGAACTTTGAATTGAGAAAACCAAAGGCCGAGTAAAACAACTGTTATGGTTTTTTACCGAGTATATCGCCGTCATCGGACTTTATAGACAGCCACTAATAAATTGTAATTCAACCCCCCTCCTCCTTTAAGAGATATTCCTTAAATTAGCATTTTCTAATAAACCTGTTTATTTTTTGATGAAAAGACCTGTATTCACAACCTTCCTTAAGGTATTGTTTATCATCATTTTCATTTCTTTTGTGCAAGAAGGAAGATGTTTTGATGCACAAGATTCTATTGGAGGAAAGTTGGGTGCGGCATCAACCTTTCAAGGATTTTTAGAAAATAAAGGACAAATAACATTTACCAACCGGGAGCCAGCTGAGGAGGTTGCTTATATGTTTAGAAATAATAATGTTCGGGTTTTTGTTCTGAACGATGGTGGTTTGGCCTACCAAATTAATCATCAGGAAATCGAAGAAGATCAACAAGAGGACGATGAAGATGATTTTCTTTTTGACATGTTGAATAAAGCTCCCGTTGCTACCGAAACTTTTAGGATGGATTTGAAGCTGGTAGGAGCAAATCCCCATTCTGAAATTCAAACTTTTGGAAAGAGTAACGACTTTTTTCATTTCTATACCCACGATGCACTGAATGTTCATTACTACCAACGTGTGGTGTTTCGCGATATTTACCCCAATATAGATTGGGAGATTTACGTCAATGAAAACGGGGTAAAGTATGATTTTGTGGTGCATCCCGGCGGCGATCCGGAGCAAATAGTTTTGGAATACGTGTATCAAGATAGCATTTATTTGGACAAAGATGGGAATTTGGTGCGCTTGTGTTCTTTAGGCGAGTTTATAGATAAAGCACCTGTTTCTTTTCAGGCAGATTCTCCGGTGCAATCTCGGTATGTTTTAAAAGAAAATCAAGTTAGGTTTGCCTTGGACGCGTACAATCTCGATCAAAAGCTCACCATAGATCCGCCGGTAATCTGGAGTACGTATTATGGTGGTAGTGAATGGGAGACTAGCCTTTCAACTACTGTAGATCAAAATCAAAATGTGTATCTTTCCGGAGTTACGAATTCTACCAATGCTATTGCCTATGGTGGTCATCAAAACGCTCCACATATTCTTAGTGATGTAGATGCCTATTTGGTGAAGTTTGACCAAAATGGTACGAGGCTGTGGGCTACGTATTATGGAGGTGTGCGTGAAGATAGAGCTTTGGCATGTGCAACGGATAACGGTAATAATGTTTATCTCGCTGGTTATACCAATTCAGATCAAAATATAGCTTTTCAAGGACATCAAAATTCTAGATTTAATTCGGGTGTGCCATCTTATCACGATGCATTTCTAGTAAAATTTGACGAAAATGGAGTCAGACAATGGGGTACTTATTATGGGGGAAATAAAGATGAAACAGTTACCGGAGTATGTGTTGATTTGTTTGACAATGTTTATCTAGCCGGTGCTACCAATTCCTTCAATGGAATATCTCACCTAGGATTTCAAAATAGCTTTGGGGGAGGGAGTTCTGATGCGTTTTTGGTAAAGTTTAATTCAAATGGAACACGGATTTGGGCAACCTATTATGGTGGGCCGCATAATGAGAATAGCTCTTTAACGACATTAGGAAATGTTGCCACTGATTTTGAGGGGAATATTTTTCTTGCAGGATCTACACTTTCTTCTACTGGCATTGCTTTCAATGGTCATGACAATTCACATAACGGCGGTGTAGATGCTTTTTTAGTAAAATTTGACTCTTTAGGACAGAGGATATGGGGTACGTATTATGGAGGAAGCGGTGGAGATAGAGGTGTATCTTGCGAAACCGATAATTCGGGTAATGTATTGTTAGCAGGAATAACTAATTCGCAAAACGGAATTGCTTTTCAGGGCTTTCAAAATCAGTTGTCTGGAAATATAAATTCTTATGTCGTAAAATTTGATGCATTGGGTGTGAGGCAGTGGGGAACGTATTTTGGGGGTAATATTTTTGAGAGATATACAGGGGTTACAACGGATGCTTTTTCCAATATTTACTTGTCAGGGGTTACCAGATCGGATTCCGGAATAGCCTTCAATACTTCATTTAATGTCAAACCAGCAGCTTCAAATATCAATGATGGGTATATTGCTAAATTTGATTCAAATGGTATCGGTATTTGGGCAAGGTACTATGGTGGATCAAATTTTGATACCCCTCTTTGTATCGTAACTGATAGCAGTTCAAATGTGTATTTCTGTGGACAAACCGCTTCACCCGGAATTAAAACTGGTGGTCATCAAACTGTTTTTGGCGGAGATTCGGATGCTTTCTTGGTAAAATTAGGCCCTGGATGTACCAGAACATACGATACTCTGAGCTTAGACTTTTGCGAAAGCATTTCTCTCAATGGAGATGTTTTTGATTCTACCGGCACATACACCCAAGTCCTTACAAATAGCGAGGGCTGTGATAGTGTTGTTGTATTTCATCTAACGAGATACGAGAATGCTTTCGACACCATTGTTGAGGCTCATTGTGAAGAATTTACCCTAAACGGATTCACCTACACCGAGTCGGGAGTATATGATCAAACCTTTACAACTGCCAGTGGTTGCGACAGTACGTTGACTATACTCTTGGATATTCTCCAACCTTCCTACGATACAATAGTCCGCTCGGAATGTGAGTATTACATCTTAAACGGAGAGCGTTATACCACTTCAGGTGTTTATGAACAATATTTCACCAATATGCATGGTTGCGACAGTATCCTCTTCCTCGATTTGACCATAGACTTTGGTTTGTGTAATCCCTACTCTTCCAGTAATATTTATTTTCCTAATTCCTTCACGCCCAACAATGATGGCCTGAATGATTTTTTTGGTCCGGTGGGGGATTTTCCCGGAAATTACGAAATGCGAATTTTTAATCGCTGGGGGCAAGAAATTTACTTTACCAATCAGGGCGTTCCGTGGGATGGTCAATTTAAAGGAACACCAGCACCAATAGGAACCTACATTTACCGAATTATCATTCGCTTGCCTAATAATGAACAGGTTGATAAAACTGGTACGTTGAATCTATTGCGATAACGAAGTTATCTTTATATACAGCCAATAATTAGTGCTTGTCCATAAAGTCAAAGTGGCTGCTCTAGAAAGTTCGAGAGCGAGGCTTGCGAAAGTCTGAAATTTAGGAGTCCCGACAAGACTTTGTCGGGATGACTAAATTTAAGACTGAGCATAACGAAGCTATCGGACCTTTAGATTTGTATTCTAATTAAATAATTAACAATAGATGTTGATAGTGTTGTTGAAAAGAGGGGGTTTGGGGGAGACTCAAAACTTTCAATATTTGTGAATAAAAAAAAGAATGGGGTGAACTTGTATCGGACAAAGACAAAAAAGGTCTAAATAAAGTATTAGTCCCCATTCTTTTATTAACCGGTTACTAGGACCATATAGAATTTTAGAATCTACCTTTTAAAGGTCTTAGTCTACGTAACCATTTTAAACTTTACAAAGTTATGAAAATCAAAGAAACCATCGGCATTGACATCAGTAAATTGACATTTGATGTTGTAGTGCACACATCTAAAGCTTACCAAAGCTTTAAAAACAGCAAAAAAGGGATATCAGAAATGATATCTTGGGTTTTTAAGAATACCACACATCAAAAAGAGAATGTGATATTCGTCTTTGAACACACGGGCTTGTATTCTCATCAAATGGCTGTTGTTTTAACGGAAAAAGCACTTGCATTTTGCATGGTTCCAGGTTTAGAGATTAAGCGTTCTCTGGGAATGGCTAGGGGTAAAAATGATAAGAAGGATGCTTCAAAAATCGCGCAATATGCATACAGATTGCGTGATGAAATCCAACCTTCTAAGCTTAGCAGTAAGGATATAGAAAACCTTAAAAGGCTACTATCGCTTCGAGATCGACTAGTCAAACAAAGATCAGGATACAAGACATCTCTCAAAGAGCAAAAAAGGATTCTTTCTAAAGAAGACGCAAAAGAACTCTTCAAAATCCAAGAAAGATTGATTTCTGCTTTAGACAATGAGATTGATGTTATTGAAAAAGAGTTAATTGAAGTCATAAAAAAAAGTCCTGAAATGAAAAAAAATTTCGACTTGATATTGACAATCAAAGGTGTTGGAAAGGTAACTGCAATATTCTTTATTGCATACACAGAAAACTTCACCAAGTTTGAAAATGCTCGAAGATTTAATTCATATTGTGGAATTGCCCCTTTTGAAAATTCTTCAGGAACCAGTGTCAGAGGAAAAACACGCGTAAGTAATTTGGCAAATAAACAACTAAAAACACTACTGGACTTATGCGCTAAATCATCTATCACGCATAACCCAGAGATGAAAGAATACTATGAACGAAGAATAGCAGAAGGAAAAAACAAAATGAGCACAATAAACATCATTAGAAATAAAATTGTAGCTAGAGTTTTTGCCGTTATAAAAAGAAAACAAGGCTACGTTGATCTAATGAAGTACGCGGCGTAAATTGTTAATAACTTCTGCAGTTTAGACTTGTGAGGGTCATAGAATACTTTATAGACAGCCACTAATTAAACGGCGACTTCTCCTTTAATATGCGGATGCGGATCATAACCCTCCAAAGTAAAATCCTCATACCTAAAACCGAAGATATCTTTTACTTCGGGATTGATTTTCATGGTTGGGAGCGGACGAAGTTCACGTGATATTTGCAGTTTCACCTGATCGAGATGGTTGAGATAGATATGCGCATCGCCGAAGGTGTGCACAAAATCGCCTGCTTCTAAGTCGCAAACTTGGGCTACCATCATGGTAAGCAATGCGTAAGAAGCGATGTTGAAGGGAACGCCTAAGAAAATGTCGGCGCTACGTTGGTAGAGCTGACAGGAAAGTTTGCCATTTGCCACGTAAAATTGAAAAAAGGTGTGACAAGGAGGAAGCGCCATGTTATCTACGTCGGCAACATTCCATGCACTTACAATATGTCGGCGACTATCGGGGTTGTTTTTTATGCTGTTGACCACGTTGGTGATTTGGTCGATTTTTTTTCCGTCGGGGGTGGGCCAACTGCGCCATTGGTGGCCATACACCGGACCTAGATTTCCGTTTTCGTCTGCCCATTCGTCCCAAATGCGGACCTTATTCTCCTTGAGATAGCGAATATTGGTATCGCCTTGTAAAAACCACAATAGTTCGTGTATGATGGAGCGGAGGTGCAGCTTTTTAGTGGTAACCAAGGGGAAGCCTTCCTGTAAATTGAATCTCATTTGGTGGCCAAAAACACTGATGGTTCCGGTTCCGGTTCTATCGGATTTTTCCACTCCTTCACTAAGCACTCTTTTGATTAAATCGTGGTAGGCTTGCATATTGAAACTTGGTATTTTTATCGAATACGAAAATTATAAATGATGTATCCCATCTGCAAATCGGGATCGTCGCTGCGGGTGGCGCTTTGCCAAGTCGTCTGCATGGCGGCCTGCTTGGCTTTATCGCGTAAGCAATTGCTCGTAGTGGTACTCGTTTCACCTCCGGGAATGTTTACCCCG
>JBHYFA010000049.1:1190-22306 GCA_051859825.1 Schleiferiaceae bacterium | reverse complement strand
GAAGAGAAACAAAAACAGAAGAAGCAATTTATTCATTGTTTAAAGCTTGCAATTTTAAAACCTCCAAAGCTGGCAACAAAGTATCCAATCCCTCGTATAAATCAATGGCTTTGAGTACACGTCTGTTGTAGTTGAAGATAAACAGTTCAATTGCCTGAATTTCATCCGCAAGATACGTAAACAATTCTTCATCCGAAATTTGATTTTTTTCGTAGGCGGCTTTGAGATCCTGCAATTGATTTATAGCCATTTGCGCATCAGCTTGCAAGCCTCCCATGGCTCCACCAACCTTTTCGAAAGCCGATTTGGTAGCCGCCATTTTATCTAATTCATTCATGTAAACGGCCTTTTCAAAAACATAGTTTGAATTCATGAAAAAGTCGTGGTATTCCGAAATTATTGTCAACTTCTTATTCACCTCGTCCATAGGAAAGGCGTTTAGCGTAAGTAATGCTTTTGAAACCTCATTCTTGATCGAATCGATTTGGGCTAAGTCATTATTATCTGCCTGAGCGTTATTATTGGAGCTATCGCAAGAATGGAAAGCGAAGATGGATAGTCCTATTAGAGTAAAAATCAGTTTGTTCATATTATATTTTATTTGAAAGCAAAAGTAATTTTTTTTGGTGTTGTGAGAATATAAAGAAGCGTTATAGTTTGAGTTTTGGATGACTTCGTTGAAATGTCTGTTGGCGCACTTTTTAATTGGGTAGTCAATATGGCTCAGCGTTATTTCCAATCGCCAAATGTAATAGCAGAAAAAACTCTTAACCTTCAAACAATAATTTGAGTCTGTCCATAAAGTCAGAATGTCTAGGCTAGAAAGTTCGAGAGCGAGGCTTGCGATAATTGAAAATCAAGAGTCCCGACAAGACTTTGTCGGGATGACTGGATTTTCAATTGGCCCTAAGGCCTTCGGCAGGGCATGCATAACGAAGCTATCGGACTTTATAGACAGACATTAAGGATTTTTTTCATTACCTATTGCGAGGTTTACGCGAGTACCATAATTTTGCAGCCCGCAAATCGCCCAGATGGCGGAATTGGTAGACGCGCTGGTCTCAAACACCTGTGGGGCAACCCGTGCCGGTTCGACTCCGGCTCTGGGCACATTTCAAAAGCCTTGTGAGTAAAATACTTGCAAGGCTTTTTTGTTGGTTATAAATTTTGATTTGCAAATTGCTTAATCACAGCAGAAAACACCTCTAGATTTATTTTTTCGATAGGGTGGGGTGTGTTGGGAATCACACAAAAACTCGCATTAGGTAGTGATTGATAGAGTTGATGCGTTTCTTCTAAACTCACCATAGTGTCGCGGTCGCCTATACAACATAGTACTGGGGTGCGGATGTTTTCGGGAGAAGTTAAAGGATTATTTTCACCTAAATGATGCATCATTTCAGCGGTGTTGTTGAGTACGTCAACCCAGGAGTCTTCTCCGTGTCTCTGCGCTAGTGCAGCGGCAAATGCGGGGACTTTTTTTCTTATTAAATCGGGGTCGAGCATTTTGGTTTCTTTTAAAGCAACCTCCGGCGACCAGGCTAGTTTTGTTGCAAGCGTGACCAACCCCCTTATGTTATCTGAGTTTTTCTGTGCGTAGTGTAAACCTACGAATCCGCCCATACTGTAGCCAATGATTAGTGGCTTATTGATTTGATTATTTTCAATGTATTCAGCTAATTGATTGGAAAAACCTTCGATGCGAAAGGGCTTTTTTTCTGAGTTGTCTCCGCCGTGCCCGTAGAAATTCGGGGTGTGAACATGGTATTCATTGGCGAAGATACTTTTTATAGCCTGCATTTGATCAGCAGCGCCAATGGCTCCGTGAAGTACGATGATGTGATTCATTTGTAAATAATTTTAATTGGAGCTTGTGAAGCTACTACATGGACATATAGAATTAGATTCTAAGTATTTTTTCCATTTTTTTTCCTTTAGCTAATTCGTCAACAAGTTTGTCCAAGTACCTTACATTTCTAGTAAGTTCGTTATCAATTTCTTCGATTCGATAACCGCAAATCACGCCTTTTATCAAGTGGGCATTCGGATGAAGAGAGGCTTGATTGAAGAACTCCTCAAAACTTAGATTTTGCTGTATTGTTTCATTTATTTGGTCGTCATCAAAGCCTGTGAGCCACGTAATTACTTGGTGAAGTTCATCTTTGCTTCTGCCTTTACGTTCTACTTTTACCACATAATGGGGATATACTGAGGCAAAGGTCATTTTTGCCATTCTTTCGTTGTGTTCGGGTGTTGGTTTCATAGGTGTTTTTTTAATTTTTTCGGATTCCAAATATACTGTTGGTTTAATAATTTTTTGTCAATAAAGGTAAAGAAGACGGTTTTTATCACCCGTAAATTTACGGCGAGGTTTAGCAGGTCAATTTTATTCTAACTTCAAAGCCTTAATCTGTTTTTCTAAAACCCATTTTCGCAAAACACTCCCATAACGTACATTTGCCGCCCGTGGAAAGATTTGTCTGATTGCAACCACGCAAAAAAATGCTAAAGCAGTGCGCTGCCCCGGCATTTTAGACCTTCTTCCTGCGATTTTTTTATCATCTTAAAAACACGCTTGAAAATGCCGTATCTATTTACATCTGAGTCCGTTTCTGAAGGACATCCCGATAAAGTATCCGACCAAATTTCTGATTCTATCCTCGACAACTTCCTCGCGTTTGATCCGCAGAGTAAGGTGGCGGTGGAGACTCTGGTAACCACCGGACAGGTAGTGCTAGCCGGCGAGGTGAAGTCAAATACCTATGTGGACGTGCAGCAAATTGCACGCGATACCATCAACCGCATTGGATATACCCGCAGTGAATACATGTTTGACGGTAATTCTTGTGGTGTCCTTTCGGCCATTCACGAGCAGTCGAGCGACATCAATCAGGGTGTGGAACGTGCCAGTGCGGAAGAGCAGGGTGCGGGTGACCAAGGGATGATGTTTGGCTACGCCACCAACGAAACCGACAATTACATGCCCCTCGCACTCGATCTTTCTCATCGTTTGTTGCGCGAATTGGCCGCCCTACGCAGAGAGAATTCGGAGATTACCTACCTTCGTCCGGATGCGAAATCGCAAGTAACCATCGAGTATGGCGACGATAATCAACCTATCCGTATTACCACCATCGTGGTATCTACCCAGCACGATCCCTTCCACGAATCGGAAGCGGAAATGCAACGCAAAATCGCCAACGACATCCGAAACATCCTTATCCCCCGCGTGAAGAGTCAGCTTCCTGAGCATATCCAGCGCCTGTTTGACTCCGAAATCGTGTACCATATTAATCCCACCGGAAAATTTGTTATCGGTGGACCGCACGGCGACGCCGGACTTACCGGACGTAAAATCATCGTAGATACCTACGGGGGCAAAGGCGCACACGGTGGCGGTGCTTTTTCGGGAAAAGATCCCAGTAAGGTTGACCGTTCAGCAGCCTACGCAGCTCGCCATATCGCCAAAAATCTCGTGGCCTCAGGTATTTGTAGCGAAGTATTGGTGCAGGTGTCTTACGCCATTGGGGTGGCTAAACCTACCAGTATTTACATCAATACCTACGGAACGGCCATTAACGGAATCACCGACTCAGCCATTTCTAGTATGGTGGAGACCATGTTCCCTATGACCCCCTACCAAATCGAACAACGTCTGCAATTGCGCAAACCCATCTACTCCGAAACTGCGGCTTACGGCCACATGGGGAGAAATCCGGAGACCGTCACGAAGACCTTCGAGCGTATGAATAATGGTCAGAAGGAGGTGCTGGAAATGGAGGTGTTGCTTTTCCCGTGGGAGGAGTTGAATTACGTCGAGGCCATTAAACAACATTTTTCCGGCTTACTTTAAAATCCGATAGCTTCGTTATGCTCTGCTAAATCACTAGTCATTTACTACAGTAAACTCCTAGTGCTTTAGCATTCGCATGCCTCGCTCTCGAATCTTAAAGTAAAGACTTTTTGCTTCTATAAACCCTTAGTAAATTTTAGAGTAAAGCCTTGTTGCATCAAAAATTCCCTAATGTTTTTAGCATTCACATATTTCATTTTCGAATCCTAAAGCAAGGTTTTGTTGCATTTTAAAATTAAAGAAACCTACACCAATTTGTATCTCCATGGGAAGTAAACGACGCAAAAAATCGCAACATAGGCTGCTTATTACCGGTGCCGGTGCGAAGGGAAAGGCCATTGCCAGATTGGAGGATGGAAAAACGGTATTGGTTTCGGGTGCTGTGCCCGGTGATGAGGTCTTGGTAGAAGTTTATCGCCAAAAGAGAGCTTACGCCGAAGCACGCACGTTGGAGATACTCAAAGCTTCCCCGGATAGAATAGATCCGGCTTGTAAGCATTTTGAAAATTGCGGAGGTTGTACCTGGCAGCATCTCGATTATCCGGCTCAACTGCGATTTAAGGAAAATGAGGTCAAACAAAATCTCACCCGTATTGGGCACCTCGAATTACCCGAAGTAGAACCGATTATGGCCTCAGCCAGTCCGTTTTACTACCGCAATAAAATGGAGTACAGTTTTAGCACCCACCGCTGGCTCACTTCAGAAGAGGTTGCCTCGGGAGAGGATTTCAGCGGTAGAAATGCATTAGGCTTCCACGCCCCCGGACGCTGGGATCGGGTGATCGACATCGAACATTGTCATTTACAACCCGAGCCCTCCAACCGCATTCGTAACTGGTTTCGCGAGTACGCTCGTACACACGATTTGAGTTTTTACCACCCCTACGACAAAGTTGGCGCCCTGCGTTCGCTGATGATTCGTACTGCACTCACGGGGGAGGTGATGACTTTGGTGCAATTCGGACCCTGTGATGTAATCAATCATCAGCAGGTAATGAAAGACATGCAAACGGCCTTCCCGGAAATCACTACCGGACTCTACACCATCAACCACAAGGGCAACGAATCGCTCTATGACCAAGATATTCAGGTTGCTTGGGGGTCGGGATACATCGTTGAAAAAATGCAGGCTTATGCCGAGGGAGGTGATGATTTACATTTCCATATCGGACCGAAAACCTTTTACCAAACCAACGCATTACAAGCCGAATCTCTTTACCGCGTAGCGCTCGATTTTTTGCAGCCGCAGGCCAATGAGCTTCTCTACGATTTATACACCGGGATTGGCACCATCGCCTTGTACGCTTCTTCTCAGGTGAAGAAGGTAATAGGAGTGGAGTTGGTAGAGGATTCTATTGCCAATGCCAAGGAAAATGCGCGTCGCAACGGAGTCGAAAACGCGGCCTTTTTTGCCGGCGATATGAAGGACGTGCTTACCCAAGAATTTATCGATACCCACGGAACGCCCGATACGCTAATTGTGGATCCTCCCCGCGAAGGACTGCATCCCTCGGTAGTAGAAACCATTTTGAGTATCAACCCGCAACGCTGGGTGTATATCAGTTGCAACAGCGCCACGCAAGCCCGGGATTTGGCCTTGGTAGATGAGCGATACCGCGTGGCTAAGTACAGACCCGTGGATATGTTTCCGCATACGCACCATGTGGAGAATGTGGTGTTGATGGAGCGGCGTTTAGACGTTTAGACGTTGAGGCGTTTAGACGTTGAGGCGTTGAGGCGGGCGCTTCGAGGCGATATTTGCTAGGTCAGCTAAACGACTCAACGACTCAACAATTTATAGACGTTGAGGAGTTTAGCTGTAGAGCTGAGGGAATCTGGGTTGTAATTTTTTTGGAAGCTATGGTACTGATAGGAACGAAATAGATACCTAATGATTTCAATTTTATATCATTCATTCCTCTCGGTAATTAGAGGGGGATTTTTTAAGGGCGGATGGGGAGCACGGATTATCTTAATCTTGGTGGCTGCCTATTTTTTACTGATTGCTACGACCTTAGCCTTTTTTCTTCCGGAGTTGGTAAACACATACAAACCGAATGATTTATCGAGTTTGGAGTTTTCTGCTCGTTTTACTTTATACTTTATTCTTGGTGATATTGCCTTCCGATTTATCAACCAAAGTATGATGAGTATTTCCCAGCGTCATTACATCTTATTGCCCATCACGTATCGGAAAATCGCCAATTTGATATTGTGGCTTTCCCAACTTAACTTCCTCACAATCTTTTCCCTAATCATTTTCATTCCCTTCGCCAAGAATCTGATTTTTGAGGAAAGTGGGATTTTGCCCGCCGTTTCTTGGTTACTAGGCGTATTGGCTATTTTGATGGGAAACACATTTTTCAGCATGCACTTCAAGCGGGTATTTGCCGGGAAAACGTGGGCGGGTTTTGCCATGTTGGGCGTTTTGGGATTGGTCGCACTGGAAGAGTGGATAACGGGAGGCGCTTTGCAGAATATTTCGCAGACGGTGTTTACATTCATTCTTCAAGGTCCGCAAACTTTGGTGTTAGCTGTCTATCCCGTTGTGGGTTACATCATTAGTTGGAATTTTCTCCAGAAAAATCGCTACGAGGAAAAATGGCAGGTTTCTTCAGAGGATGGAGGTTTCTGGGCGAAGTTGGATTTTCAGGGTAAAGATTTGTTATCGAATCTGTTGGCCAACGAATGGAAGTTGATCATCCGTCATAAGCGCACACGTTCGGCTACGATTATGGGATTGTTTTTCTTGTTGTACGGTTTGTTTTTCTACAAAGATGATTTGAACTCCGGTGCTTTTTTCATTTCCATTTTTATGATAGGCTTCGCGGCCATCAACTACGGACAATACTTGGTTGCCTGGGAGGGAAGATATTTCGATGGGATACTGGTTCGCGCACTTTCTCCCGAGATGTATTTTCGGGCAAAATGGCGCTTGCTCGTCTTTCTCAACTTCGTGCCCTTCGTGCTTTCACTCTTCTATGGATTCAAAAATCCAACATTGATAGGTTTTCACTTTACGGCCTTTATGTTTAATGTCGGCTTCAATTCCTATTTGATGCTTTTTTTATCAACCTATCAGCGCAAGCCGGTGGACTTAAACGCAGGTAGCGCATTAAACTACCAAGGAACCAGTGCTTTGCAATTCATCATGATTTTACCCTTGGTGGTGTTTCCCATGTTGATTTTCGGTTTGGTCTCGTGGCCTTTTGGAATGTTTGCCGGACAAGTAACCATCATCGCCATCAGTTTAATTGGATTGGCTTTGCATCGCTATTGGATTAAAGAAATTGCGAAGAATTTTGTAGAAAAGAAATACTTGATGGCGGAGGGGTTTAGGCAGAGGGAGAATTGATTTGGTGAGGACGAAGACAATGACTAAGACTATGACGAAGACTAAGACGAAGACTAAGACGAAGGCGCGATGAATTGCGTCTTTGCCGAGGTTTAATATATTTAGGTTATGATAAGAATCAACAACATTGAAAAACGATTTGGCGATCATGTAGCGCTGAATATCGACGAAATTGCCATTGATCCGCAGGCTTGTGTGGGTTTGGTGGGAAACAATGGTGCGGGAAAGACCACCTTGTTTCGTTCTGTATTGGATCTGTTGCCGCTGGATCAGGGCGCAGTGTATCTCAAAGATGTTCAGGTGAATCAATCGGAAGAATGGAAACACTTCAGCAGTGCTTTTTTGGACGAAGGCTTTCTGATTGACTACCTGCGTCCGGAGGAGTATTTTCATTTCATTGGAAAAACGCGGGATATGAGCAAGGAGGAGGTTGATGCGCAGTTGGAAGACTTCCGTGATTTGTTTAAAGACGAGGTTTTGGGAAGAAAGCGCTTCATTCGCGATTTGTCCAAGGGAAATCAAAAGAAGGTGGGAATTGCCGCGGCTTTTATTGGTAATCCTGAGATTGTCTTGCTCGACGAACCTTTTGCCAATCTCGATCCCTCGAGTCAGTTTTTACTGCGCGAAATCATCCGTAAGAAGAACCAAGAGCAGGGGATCACCTTTTTCATTTCCAGTCACGACCTCACCCACGTAACCGAGATTTGCTCACGCATCATCTTGCTTGACCAAGGTAAAGTGGTGAAGGATTTAAAGACGAATGCGAGTACGTTGAAGGAGTTGGAGGAGCATTTTGGACGAATCGTGGAATAGTTAAGAGTTAAGAGTTAAAAGTTAAAAGTTAAAAGATAAAAGTTGAAAGTTGAAAGTGAATGCTGTTTTTTACTTTTAACGTTCATTATTCCATAATCGTAAAATCAATTTAATTCCATGAATTTTAGAAAAGTCTAATCGCTAAATAACTTTTAATGTTAAGTTAGTTTACGACGACAGAATATTCTTTCTATTACTTTACTTTTGGAGGAGTGAAGGTTGTTTTTTTTAACGGCCGATATTCAGTAATGAATTCATTTATCCTCCGACTATGAGCAAATTTTTCTTTTTTCGTAAAACATTTTTTTGTTTTTTAGCTTCCATCGCTTTTTGCGGTCTAATTGAGGCTCAAACCACACCAATACAAATCGGGCAGATTGGTTTTGAAAGGAACTTTTCCACTTTATATGTTCCGATACTCAGGGCAAGTACTACTGATTTGGGTCGTTTTAACCGCTCAAGGACAGTATATACTGAAGCTGAACTTCAGCAAATAGGAGTTTTTCCTGGACATATTATTACCAAGATTTCCTTCGAAAAACATTCTGGGGGTACACTTCCCAATAATCCTTTAGCTTTAAGTGTTTGGATGTATAATGGTTCAGTATCAGGAAACAATGTTTTTGAGCAGAATATTGCAAATGCTAGTTTAGTATATACTGATTCTAATAAGGTGGTTTTAGATACTGTAGCTTGGTTTGATATAGAGTTAGATTCTGTTTTCGTTTATAATGGCGGGGATTTATTTGTGTTTTTTGAAAGTGGGATTTACGGAAATGCTCCTTTTTCTACGGATGCATTTTTATGGTATTACAGTGGAAATTGGAATATGAGTAACGGAACATCAACTGCAACTCTTCCTTTTCCAACAGGTGTACAAATGGCTGGAAGCATGTTAACAGGTTATCGACCTAATACGCGTTTTGAATTTCAAAGTCCAGCAACAAATGATATTGCAATAAAGCGATTTATTTCACCCATTAAAGAATGTGCTGGATTTACCAATGTTGAAATTGAAATTCAGAATGTTGGATCTTCTTCTGTTGATTCAATAGAAATTTCATGGCTGGTAAATGGGGTTTTACAATCTTCTTTTTTGCATAGCTCGCCTCTCTCATCGGGCGATTCAGTTAATATCTCATTAGGCGTATTTATTGCTAATCATGACTCTATATACGAAATTATTGCTTATGTAGCTAATGGCGCAGCATTGAACGATGGCTTTTCTCAAAATGACACTTTAACCCTAGTGTATCAATCTGCACTTTTTGGCGGATATACCATCAATAGCACATTACCTACTGGAGGGAATAATTTTCAAAGTATTAATGATGCGGCTCAAGCTCTTGGCGAGCGAGGTGTGTGCGGTCCGGTAGGAATGGTGGTTGCATTGAACACCGGACCCTACATTGGGCGAGTAGTTATTAATGAAATACCGGGTGCAGATTCCACAAAAAGCATTACCATCATAGGGAACAATAATACTCTTTTGCATACTGGCTTTAATCCTGCACTTGAGCTAAATGGAGCAAAGCATATTACTTTTAGAAATCTGAATGTTGAGATGACTGGTCTGAATAGTGCGGCACTTTTTCTTACGAACGATGCCAGTTATAATTTCTTTGAAAACTGTACATTTAGTATGCAAAATACTTTTCAGAATGCTTTTGGCGTTTTGTTTGCCGCGAGTAACCAAGGTACAAATGGCTCATTGGCGGGCGACTTTAATACGTTTTTGGGTTGTAAAATAATAGGTGGAGGCACTGGTGTTCGACTTTTTGGAGCTGCTGCTCATTTACGAAGTCAAGGAAACAAATTTATCGATTGTGAAATAATTGATTTTGGAGGCTCAGGAATTCGCGCAACACATAATGAAGACATGCTTGTTAGGAATTGTATTATTAACAGAAAAACACTTAGCTCTCAAGGTAATTCAGCAAATGGAGTTCTTTTTGAAGGCGATATGCGTGGAGCTTTGGTTGAGAAAAACAAGATTCACGATTTGCTTCTTGGAGGTTCCAATACAACGAGTATAGGGTTTTCTTGTGAAGGAACCGGAAATGTAGATAAACCAATCGTCTTTAGAAATAATTTATTGTATAACTTTTTAAACAACGGAAACATACGTGGAATTTCCATCAGAGCAAATGCTAATCATATTGAACTATTTCACAATACTGTATCTATCGACAATATGTCTTTTGTAGGAAATTCAACGGTTAATGGACTTTTTAATGACAATAGTATCACTCACTTAAAGGTACAAAACAATCTTTTCTTTATACAAACTAGTACATTAGGGCAAAATACTGTTTTAAGAATCAATTCCACAAGCCCAAATGTGATTTCAGACCACAATGCTTTTTATTTAGGTTCAGCTGGATTTATTGGTCATACAGGTACTGCAATGTATCCGACCTTGGCAGGATGGCAAACGGGAACCAGTCGCGACTTGAATAGTGTTTTCGCTAATCCACTATTTGTTAGTATCCCCTTAGAAAACTTTACCCCGTCATCGCCATTGATTAACGACATAGGTGATTCCTTAGGGATTGTGGATGATTTTTTTGGCGTAATGCGCTCTCCTAATACTCCTGATCCGGGAGCCATTGAGTTTACCCCGTTTACACGAGACTTGAGATTGTCTTCTACATCTATCAAGCAAGACCCTTGTTTGTTAGGAAATGACAGCATTTTTATAGAAATAGAAAACATCATCGGGCCTACTATTGCTTTTAGTTCGGAACCGATTACCGCAAATTGGATTATTCAGGGTCCGGTTAATAGCACCGGAAGTCTAGTATTTAATACCGGAAGTTTGGCTTTAAATGATAAAGCCGAGCGATTTTCATTATCAATTGACCTATCCACTCCGGGTAGCTATGATGTGCTAGTTTATTTGGACTCAAATGATGCAAACCAAAATCTGCTAAATGACACCATAAGAATCTCCTCATTTGTTGTTGAACCTATTTTTTGGATCGATCCCAAAATCGACAGCGTATTCGATGATACATCCACTGTGCGCCTTCAAGCTTTTTCTCCCTTTATACCCACAGGAAGTGTAATTATCACGGAAATTACACAGAACAGAGTGGGAAGCTTTTCACCCGTTAATGGTTGGCCAAGCTATCTCATTTCCAATAATTATATTGAACTCTTTGGGCCGGCAAATGAAGATATTTCCGGATACTCCCTCGAAATTTGGGACAATCAATCTCTGCTTAGTGACTATACATTTCCTACGGGCACAGTTTTGAGTCCGCAAGGCACGGCAATAATAGCAACGAGTTTGCTTCACGGCACAGTGGAGAGTCCTTCTGATTTTTACTATCACGGTACTAATCTACCAAGCTTCTTTTTAGGTTCTCAGTCTATTTCCGGAAGGGTTTTGAAAAATGCTGAAGGAGTAATCGTAGATGCTTTAGGTTATAGTACCCACATGCAAGTGCCTTATGTGTTTCCAGATAGTGCCGATGTACCCTATTATCACTGGAACCCCTTTGTAAATAACTTTTTTCATACAGGAAAAATGCTTTCTGGGCCAGATAAAAATAGTAGTGAAAATTGGATTCCTTTCAATATTTGGGTGAATCGACCTTCGCCCAATGTTCCTAATCCTAACGTTCCCCAGCCGGTAGTAAACACTACGAATGTAGTCTCTTGGACGGTAAATGGAACACCTGCCGGATCAGGAGATGTGTTTCACGCCGGGCCATTTACGAAGCCGGGGGTGTATGAAGTTGTAGCTACTTACCCTTTTACTGTAAGTTGTGGCACTTTGTCTGATACCGCATATATCATTGTTGATTTCCCGTATTGCTATGATTTGGATAGCTTGGAGGTAGTGGCTGGCTGTGAAACTTTAAGCATAGATTGGTTTAGTGAGAATGATTTTAAAAACACGGTGGTTGAATACGGCCCTGCGGGATTTGCTTTAGGAAGTGGAACGCGTTTGTTTAATGTTCAAGCACCATTACATTTATCCAATATTCAGGGTGAACAAGAATATGATGTTTATGTGATAGACAGTTGTAAGACCATCGATCCCTTGACAAATGATACGGTCTTGTTTGATGCAGTTATGATTCAAATGACCAATGTTTTTGTTCCATCATTCCCTCAAGTAGGAAGTGTTCATTATCAAGACGATGGTGTCGGGGGATATCTTTTTTGGTTGACAGGAAATGCAGGCCCAATAACTTGGAATTTTGGCGATGGAACAATTCTTTCCGGCGATTCTGTGGCTCATACGTATGTGAGACGAGGTGTTTACACTATTTGGGTAGTGGCGGAAAATGTTTGTGGTGTAGATTCTTTTCTGATTGAATTTAAGCATGTTAAAATAAATAGTTTCGCCGCTGAGTCTTTAAGGGTTTTTCCAAATCCAAGCAATGACGGAGTATTCAATGTTGTGAATATTCCGTTTACGGATGCGTACTCTATCCGCTTATTTGATGGATTTGGTAAAGTTATTTATTCTCAAGTAGATCAAACTTTACATTCCTTACGTATGGATTTAGGTCATTTACCTTCCGGAGTCTATACGTTGGTTCTATCAAATTCAGAGGGGGAAATAAATAAAAAGCTGATAATTATGCGCTAAAATTGAATTTGTGCCTGTAAATAAAAATGGTTTCGTAATGTTTAGTCGTAAGACTCGCTTCCGAATTTTATAAACTACCACTAATTAGTGCTTGTCCATAAAGTCGGAATGTCTAGGCTAGAAAGTTCGAGGACAAGGCATGCGAAATCTGAAAATCAGGGAGTTTACATTAGTAAATGACCTGATTTTCGGATGAGCATAACGCCGTCATCGGACTTTATAGACAGACATTAATTAGAGCCTGTCTGTAAAGTGCAAGTGGCTGCTCTAGAAAGTTCGAGAGCGAGGCTTGCGAAGGTTGAAAAACAGTGAGTTTACATTAGTAAATGACCTTTTTTTCAACCGAGCATAACGAAGCTCTCGGACTTTATAGACAGACACTAATCAATCACTTATTAATTCTTTCAAAGCCCTGACTAGATTAGGACTGGCATGAATCCCAACCTCAACAATTCTCCCTTCAGGATTAATAAGAGCGGAAAAGGGAACACCGCGTTTGGTATAATCTCCTTCTACGTTTGTACTGCATTGGGTGTGCAGTAATTGGGGCCAATGGATGTTAAATTGTTCAATTATAGAGGGCAAATTTTCTGCATTGGAATGATAGTGGGCACTAAAGATTTGCAAATCATCTTCGCTGATAGAGTCCCTGATTGCGGCTAGTTTGGGCAAACTCCCGTAGCAGGGCTGACACCAAGTAGCCCAAACGTAAAGCAGCACGTATTTTCCACGATAGTCGGAGAGTTTTAGGCTTTCGCCGGAAGTGAATTCCATCCCGGCAATTTCCGGAGCGAAGAAGCCTTCTTGCGCGAGGGGTTCGTTGGGGTCAAGTTGGTATTTTTCAAGTATTAAAACTTGCTTGCTAGGGTTTACTCCATCAATTCGATAGCCGTAATCACCAAGAATTAAGCTTTGGTTTCTAACAAACAAAGCTTTGTGAATAGGGTGCTCTATTGAAACCGATTTTTCTGCCTGCAATCTGCCGCCACTAGAATACTGAAACAGAATAGCATACTCTTCTCCTTCATGCATAAGGGTAGAAGCACAATGATGTGGAAACGTCACCAAATACGGCATATATGCACCGGGAGTAGTATCTGCTAAAATAAGAATTTCCCCTTGTCGAGTTTGAATATTCCCTCCAGAGCTTACATCGTAGGTAAACTTAACCACATTCTCTTGATACAAATCATCCGTTTTTTGAGGATTACGTACTGCTGCGGAATGAATCTTTTCGTCACTAAAATCAAGATCGTTATTCGTATCTACAATATAAAGAAATGTGCTGTCATTTTCTTTTTTAATAGCTACATGAACATAACAGCGAATAAAGTCGCGGGTGAGATTTTCGCTGAGAGTGTCAATTTCCCATGATTCCATGTAATCGAGAAAAACTTCTTTGCTAACTTTTCCTTTGACATAGCTCTGCCAAATAAATTGAATGATATCGGTATCTTCCCGTTGAACAGAGAAGCCAACTGGAGCGCCGCTGGTTTCAATTTCCATTATCCCCCAAGTGCTTTCCGGGGCGTGTTTGCTAAAATTCATTCCGCCAAAACTTCTACCTTGATACTCTCCCCACCCATTATGAAAGGTGTAGGGCAGTTCGATGATTTGCGCTTGTGAAATAGAGGTAATAAAGAGGAAGGCGTAGAGGTGTGCTTTCATAAGTTAGGTGTTTTTACACGGAAAACGTAATAGGGGCTAAAGATAAGCAAATTGACGTCTTCAAAATTTACATTAATCCATCAGCATTTCTATATGCGGAATCCCATCCTCCAAATACCGTTTTTCCGTGGCCACAAACCCCAGATCGGTATAAAATTTTTCGAGGTAGGATTGGGCGCTGATGCGAATGGGTACCTTGCCGTAGCGTTTGCGACACTCTTCTATACAGTATTCCATGAGGCTTTTTCCGTGCTTTTTGCCACGGTGGTCTTTTGCCACGGCCACTCTGCCAATGGAAGGTTCGGCATAACGCTTTCCGGGCGGTACAATACGGGCGGTGGCAATGAGTCCATCACGCGAAGAAAAAACTTCTAGGTGGGCACTGATTATATCCAAATCATCGACCTCCTGATACGGACAGTTTTGTTCCACCACAAATACCGCACAGCGTAAGGCCAAAATGTGGTGATACACTTCGATGGGAATTATATCGAAGGTATAGAAGCTGTATCTTATGTAACCTGAGCTCATGGGTTTGTTTTATCGGTCAAAAATACCACTGCAATGGCAATAAAACCTATTCCCGTGAGAGTAGGAGGGAGCATGCTGTTGGTAATACCCAAATACATCAATGCAATGGCTAAGAGGATGAGGATGATGGAAATAATGCGTTTCATTTTTTTAGTTTTTAGGTAAAAAAGAAACACCTGTAATTAGAGTCTGTCAATAAAGTCAAAGTGGCTAGGCTAGAAAGTTCGAGAGCGAGGCTTGCGATAATTGAAAATCAAGGAGTTTACTGAAGTAAATGACTGGATTTTCAATTGAGCATAACGAAGCTATCGGACTTTCTAGACAGACATTAATTACGGGTGTTCCATTTATGTTCGAAATGAGATAAGCATTGTGCAAATTTACTTATCTCTGCGCTGCATTTTTCCTTTTCCTCTACGCATTTCTCCTCTGCGCATTTCTTTCTTTCCTCTATGCATTTGACCTCTACGCATTTCTCCATCTCCTCTGCGCATTTGACCTTTTCTTCTGTGCATTTGCGAGATGCGATTTCCTTCGCTGTCGAATCTCCAAACTCGCGCTTCACCATGAACGGTACCTTTCAATGTGTACATTCTAAGATTTCCTTCCATGTCTTTAATAGCCATTACTTTTTCAACTTCAAGTTCACGGCTAGCCACTCTCTCCCGGATATTATCTGGAAGTGCTTCAAAAGCGATTACCTCTTTTTGCATTTTTCTCTGCTGTGGTTGATGTTGCTCCGCATACGTTGACGCAAATGCAAAAGCCCCAAAGACTAAAGTTAAGATGATCTTTTTCATAACAAATTTTTTTTTATGGTTAATTTTAGTTGAATAGCCAATTACTGTGCCGAGGATTTTTTTGGGATAATTGTATTGAGTTTTGGGGGGCGGCTTACACAATAAAATGAAAAAAGCGACCCGTGGAGGCCGCTTTAAGTGTTTTAGCTCACAAGTGTATATTTTTTATTGGTGTTCGTGAAACATTTGGGTATAAAAAAAGCTCCCTGATTATGGACAAGGAGCAATCCAAATGTTTTCACAACGGAATAATCCTTATTGTGAATTGCTTTAAAGATTTGAAATGCAAATATAAGATTTTATTGTATTTTGGGCAACTCTAAATTTATCATTATGAATAAAGGTGTAAAAAGAGTTTTAGGACTCGACTTGGGTACAAATAGTATTGGGTGGGCACTCGTTGAGCAAAATTTTAAAGAAAGACAAGGTAAAATACTCGGAATGGGGAGCAGGATAATCCCGATGGATGCAGGCGAAATGGGAAAGTTTGCTGAAGGAGGTTCTATTTCCAAAACGGCTGAACGTACCGGATACAGAGGGACAAGGAGGTTAAGGGAAAGACATTTGCTCCGTAGAGAACGTTTGCATCGTGTTTTAAATGTTCTTGGTTTTTTACCAAAGCATTACGCAAGTGAAATTGATTTTGACAAACGTTTAGGACAGTTTATTGATGAAGCTGAACCTAAATTGGCTTGGAAGAAAAACGGTAAAAAGGTTAATGGAAAGGACAAGTTTGAATTTCTATTGTTGCGAACGACCGCTAAAATACAACGGCTTAGCCCTCACGAATACCTTTAAAAATAAATAATACATGAGTAAATCTTGAAAGCTATTCACAACTAGATAGCATTGCTCATGATAACGACTATGGTTGCAAACTGTCGGTAAAAATACAATGGCGTAGCCCTCATGAATACCTTTGAAAAAAAATGGTTCAAATCATTGAATGACAAATCCCTCACCCCAACTCCCCCAACTTTCTCACTCCACGTTTTTCTAAACCGCGGCGAATGTGAATGAATAATAAAGCCGTGGCGTAGGCGTCGCCGGTGGCGTGGTGCATGTCGTCGGAGGGAAGACGGTAGCGCTTGCAGAGGTTCTCGAGCTTCCAGTCGGATTTGGAGGGATGCGCGTTGGGATGAAAATGATCGTCGAAGCGGGGGAGAAGGGCGCTGGTGTCGATGAAGCGGTTGCGCAGCCGAACGCCTAAACGCTTGAAGCCTTCGGTTAAAAACGCTCGGTCGAGACGAACAAAATGACCCACGAGAGGACGAAGCTCTACGAATCGTGCTAAGGCTTCTAATGCCTCAGACTCGGCAATGCCCGTGTTGGGCAATAATTCGTGTATGGCGGCAGACTCCGGACGAATAGTCGGCTGCGCGAGTTCTACATAAAACATCTCCGATAATGCAATGTTAGACCCCTTACACTTTACGGCAGCAATACTCAAAATACGATCGCGACGTCCGTCTAAGCCGCTCATTTCCATGTCGAGGGCTACAAACTCCACCTCTCCCAAAGGCGTCTTCCTCGAAGGAGCCCTTAGCTTTTGATACCACGGCCATGGCGATTTTTTCCGAAAGTTTAACCAAGAAAATATTCTCATGGAATGTGCATATTATAATCCGTCGCGCTAATCACTTCAACACGTCCGTTTGAAACCGTAGCCTCAACATCTGCTGCAAATCCGAAATAGTCTCGAAAACATTGCGCAGCATCTGGCGATCTAACTTACCCAAACTTTCGGGAGCAATGTAACGGCCATTATCCTTATTCTCAAATCCGCTTTGGGCTTTTAGCCGCAGCGCATAAGCCATTGCCTCGGCGGCACTCTGCAATAAGTCACTGTGTTGAGGGTGTTTTTCGCTCAGCATATTGTAGCGCAAAATGCTTTGGGTTGCACTTATACCCTCGGTAATGGCTAACACCCGAGCGCAATCTACCAGGGGCAGAAGAACCCGGAGCTTTAGGTCAAACTGGTCTTTATGCGCCTCCGAACGCTCTACCACCAAATTGCGAAAAAAGGAGAGGGGAGCCGGTGTTTCCGTTGCTTCCTTGGCCAAAAGTGTCGTAAATAAAGCCTGATTGCTCTGCTCTGCAAGGAAATGACTGCGGAGGGATTCCGCCAAACTACCATCGCCGTAGGAAACTCTGAAATCGAAGAAAATATTGCAGTGCAGAATCGACTGTGGCTCGGGGGTACGTATCCAGCGGGTAAACTGCTTTTTCCAGTTATCCAACGACATGCACCACTTTGGATTTTCCGCCGAAACATCCGCCGGATCTCGTGGAAAGCCCAGTTTTTCTAAAGCATTGCTAACCCTGAGCGCCAATTCTAAAAAATAGTCTTGATGCTCACCCTCTTTGAAAATCAAGGCGTGGTCTTGATCGGTCTGTACTATTTGTTCTTCCCGACCTAAACTTCCCAAACTCAACCAAGAAAAGACGCAGGGTGGCGGACCTAAGGCTTTGAGCTCAATTTCGATAATCCGGGAAATGAGTCGGTCGTTTATTGCCGTTGCTAAGCGACAAGTGATGTGAATGGGTACGTTTTGTTTGAGATGTTGTTGAAACAAAGCACCGGCGTTTTTGCGAAGCTTATCGAGGTCATCCAAACTCGCTGCCTTGTCCCTTTCCCGTAAAATAACCGCCGGATTGGTGCCCTGAAGTAGGAGGAGGTCGTGTTCGGTAATCATACCCACCACCGGTGAATCGGCACTGCCATCTTGGGTAAGGCATAGGTGGTGTACACGGAGATTGAGCATGCTGATGAGGTAGTCGGTTTGGGTTTGCTCGGGTGCCACACAACGCACTGGACTACTCATAATGTCTTTTACCTCTTGCTGAATGGAAACATTTCCGGCGGCAATATGTCGGCGAAAATCTTTGTCGGTAATGATTCCCACGGGATGTTTTTTATCATCCACGATAACTATTGAGCCAACGCCTTTGGAGCTCATCATTTTGGCTGCTTCCTGAATGCTGGTACTCGCCGTACAGTGAAGCACCTCCCGGCGGCCTTCTACGATTTGCATACCACTCATAAAGTTTGTGGAAACGGGGGTGATGGATGAGGCAGCGATGCGAAAAGGCGTTTTGGGAAGGGGTTTTCCTGAGGCAAAACCGGCCGTGAAATAATTGGCTACATTGGGGTTTTCCTGCAAGATTTTCTTGAAAATATTGAGGGGTATCTTATAGAGAATGGTGTTTTCGTCGGCAATGGCGTCGGCCAAATAGCTGTCGTTGGCAATCAGCGCCCGCACGCCAAAAACATCGCCTTCATCACACAGGTCGATAAGTGCTTCATCGGCACTGATGCGCACGCTCCCTTTTCGCACGATGAAAAAGTAGGCCTTGGGCTCTTGAGCTTTACGGAAGAGAACTTCACCACCTTCACTGTAATACACGTCAATGGCCGAAGCTACCGAGGCTAGGGTTTCCGCATCCAATAAGTCAAATGGCGGAAAGTTTTTGATAAAATCAGCGACCCTTTGTTGAATTTGGTTCATAGTGTTTTGAGGTGTTAATCTAAGCTACTGTCCGTTCGATTTTTAAAGGTGTATCACAACGAATATGAACTTTCAAACAGGTGCTAAATATACAATTCAGACAAATATCATTTTTTCTCAAAATGAGCGGCGTTTTATCTGCTGTGGAATAAAACACTATTCGCATTTTAGAGGTTATGATTGTATGTATGCAGTAGTGTGGTACAAGCGTGATTTACGAATATCCGATCACGAACCCTTGAAGGCGGCCATTGAAAGTGGTTTGCCTATTATCCCCGTATTTTTGGTAGAGCCTACGCAAGAAGTTCAACCGGAATTTCACGAGCGCCATCGAGATTTCCAGCTTCAATGTGCTGCGGAATTGCAACTCAGCATCCCTCTGCAAATTATGTATCGCGATGCCCTGCCTACGTTCAAAAGCATTTTGGGAAAATACCCCGTTTCTAAGGTATATAGCTACGCGGAAACGGGCGTGGCTTGGACGTATCAACGTGACATTTCCGTGCGTAGATGGCTCGAAGCCAAAGGTGTAGACTGGATTGAGTTTCCCTACGCGGGCGTACAGCGCGGACGTTCCAATCGCCATAAATGGGACGAGCAATGGCGGGAAACTATGACCCGTCCGCTCGCAATTCCCGATCTTACTCATGCCAAATGGGCGGTGGATAAGCCCGGGACATTTTTACCGGAAAAGCTAATCATTAATCCCAATTCAATGTACCAAACGGGCGGCTATCATATTGCCCAACAGCGCTTACACGAATTTTTGCATCAGGGTATTTATCGCTCGTATCAAGCCCATATTTCCAAGCCGGTAGAGAGTAGGTCTTCGTGCAGTAGGCTGAGTCCTTACTTGGCTTGGGGAGCAATCAGTCTGCGTGAGGTTTACCAAACTTCGATGCGGGTTTATCAATCTGATGCTCCCGGGAAAAGGGCTTTGCAGGCTTTCATTAGTCGGCTGCACTGGCATTGTCATTTCATTCAGAAATTTGAAATGGAAGACCGCATGGAGTTTGAGAATCTCAATCGCGGCTTCAACGCCATTCGTACGGAGGTCAATGACGAATTTGTCAGGCGCTGGAAGGAGGGGAGCACCGGGATTCCTATGATTGACGCTTCCATGCGCTGCGTGAATGCTACGGGATATTTGAACTTCAGGATGCGAGCCATGCTCGTGAGCTTTCTTACGCATAATCTTTGGCAACCCTGGCAGACGGGCGTGCATCATTTAGCTAGGATGTTTCTCGATTTTGAACCGGGGATACATTTTCCTCAATTTCAAATGCAAGCTGGTACAACGGGAATCAATCAGTTCAGAATATACAATCCGGTAAAGCAGGGTTTAGACCACGATGTACGGGCTGTATTTGTGCGAAAATGGGTGCCGGAAATCGCCCATTTGCCCGAAACACTCATTCATACTCCTTGGAAAATGACGCCCATTGAGCGCGCTTGGACACCCTTTGACTACCCCGAACCCGTAGTAGATATTGAGCAAGCCGCCCGCAAAGCTCGAGATACACTTTTTGATTTTCAAAAACATTCCGATGAGGTGAAAAGAGAAAATCTGCGGATATTGCTAAGACACACCACGGCTGTGAGAAAAATTGCTCAGCGCACGAAGATCATTACGAGTTCTTAGGAAATGTTCGGGGAATAGGTCAGCGTATCTGATTTTTCTGGAAATAAATTGGTTAGGATTCATTTTTGTAAACCACGAAAAACACGAAAAATGAATTGTGTGTTTTTGCTTCGTTAAATGTCAAACTTTTACGCTGCAACCGTTGCAAAGCAACATTTTCGTGCCTTTCGTGTCTTTCGTGGTTGATAATATGTGGAATATTTTTTTTGTAACTCCTGTGTGCACTTTTTGTAACAACTTAATTTTTTGTGAACCACGAAAACCACGAAAATCACGAAAAATGGATTGTGTGTTTTTGCTTCGTTAAATGTCAAACTTTTACGCTGCAACCGTTGCAAA
>JBHYFA010000049.1:0-1090 GCA_051859825.1 Schleiferiaceae bacterium | reverse complement strand
GCAACATTTTCGTGCCTTTCGTGTCTTTCGTGCCTTTCGTGGTTGGAAATATGAGCAACAACTTCGTGAATTCGTCGTGGAATATCATTTTTTACAAAGCAAACACTCGTGCTAATTTTAAAAAGCGCAATTAAACTAAGAACGTTTAAGGGTAAGCTCTACAGAATAAAAGCCTCGAAATTCATAATTAATTACCAACAATTGGTCGTTTAATAAATGGCTTGGTGAATTTTTGAAAGTTATGGCAAATCATTTGTATGTTTGAAGCCAACAACCAGCCCTCTATTTTCATTGATGAATCGCACACTTTTTTTCCTATTCATATTTTTTGCTTTTCGCTTAGGCGCGCAGACGGAAGTCCCCGAACCACGGGTGTTAAATGAAGAATTTCACAAAGTTTTTCTGCACGTAGTCAGTGTTGTACCTTCATCAGATAGGCACGCTGTGGTAAGCGTTCGCGAAGTCAAAAAGCTCAATCCGAACGGGAAATTCGCTCCACAAGTGGGAGAGGTGTTCATGGCTTCATTCATCTACACCACTTCACCCACGCGAAATCAAGAGCGTTTTAAGCACCTTACTTTTGTTCTTCCCGGTGTAAAACCCGGCGATATAATTAGCTGTCAACTCTTAGGAGACCCCAGTCCAACGGATGCTTCACGGGTAAATTGGAAAGTCTATGAATACGTCGTGGTGGGCAACGAAGGAATCAGTCAGCAGAAGTAGTCAAGTTCATTAATACCACGTTCGGGATATTTTGAAAAATAGCGTATCATTTTGATGCACGTATAGAAAAAAACGATGTTGGAATTACCTCCATGTAAATTGGCTTTTGGCAAGGATGTAGCGCCTGACGTCAAGCATTTTATTGAGGATAGATTATCGCTTAAGTTTCGTTTAGAAGTATCGGAGGTTAGTTTGGTTGATGATCTCTTTAGCTGGCCAGCCGATAGCCCCATCTTATTGGTTTTATCGATGAAAAACTCTACCTATGAACAGATTCGTCGGTGGAGTCACTCTCACCCTTTTTTACAATTGTTAATTTTCGACGTCAAACCCGAGCAGGCCGCCATGTGTCATCGTTCCGGTGCCT
>JBHYFA010000048.1:0-22803 GCA_051859825.1 Schleiferiaceae bacterium | reverse complement strand
CTTCTCTCTTTGAGTTTTTTGACAAGAGGAGCAATTGGCGCAGCGATATTATGAACAAGGTAAATACGAAGATGCATTAGAGCTATATCAGGATTTGTATAAAAAAAATCCAACCCCTCTCTTCTACCAAAGGTTAATCAGTATTTACATAGTGCTTCCTGATTACGAAGCAGCGGTAGATTTCATTAAGAAAGACCTGAAAAAAAACAAACGCAACGAATTACAAAACCGGGTTGATCTACTGTTTTTCTACAAAAAACTAGAAAACGATAAACTGGCGGCAAAAGAATTTGCTACTTTAGAAAAAACAGTGCAAAATCAACCTGCTCTTATCCATAACCTGCAAAAACTCCTCTCCGATAAAGGTTTGTTTAAAGAAGCCTTAGACTTAATTTTTGTTGCACAAAAAGCCGATAAAAATATCCGTCTCACCTACCAAAAAGCCCTGCTTTACGCCGAATTAGGTCAGCTAGATAATATGTACATCACCTACATCGACCTTATTGAAGAGAGCGCGGGGTATTTAGGAACGGTGAAAGCCCTCCTGTCAAGATCGCTGGAAAGCAACCCCGAGGATGAGTATAATTTACTTATTAAGGAAAACCTGCTCAAACGAATACAAAAGTCGGAAAACGAATATTTAGTCGATTTGCTCATTTTCGTTTTTATGCATGAAAGCAACTATTCAGCTGCTCTTCAGCAACGTATCGGACAAGATAGACGCAGACAAGGCACGCAGTCGGAAGTATTGAGCCTTGGACGTATAGCCAGAGACAATGCCGATTACAATACTGCTTTTCAAGCATTTGATTACATCATTGAAAAAAGACCTCCTTCAATAAACCAGAAGGCGGCAATTGCTGAGCGCTTTATTACTTCCGAGATGGAGTTGAGCACCCGCATCGGCGATAATGAAAAAGACTACCGGGAATTGGCAAGAGCCATACGTGGATTTATCAATGAAGATGAATGGCTTTTCCCTACCGTGGAACTCGCTATGACTCTGGCGAGAGTCGAAGCTTTTGGTCTGGGCGATTATCCCAAAGCCATTCAAGCTCTGAAAAAAATGGACGCTGCCCCGCGTTTACCATCCAAAACCCGAGTTGAAGGCAAACTGCTTTTGGGTGATATTCAACTCATGGCGGGTAAATACACCGAAGCATTAGTCGCTTTTGCCCAAGCAGAAAAATTGGCTGGCGATCAACCCTTAGCCGATGAAGCTAAATTGAAAATGGGGAAAGTTGCCTACTTCCAAGGCGATTTCGAATATGCCCTAAACACCTTTGATGTACTTAAAGCCAGCACCTCAAAGCATACCGCCAATGATGCCATGAAACTATCGCTCATCATCAGAGAAAACACCATGCTGGATACCAACTATTTGGCAATGACAAGCTACGCGCAGGCCGACCTATTCTTTTTCCGCAAACTCTACGAAAAAGCATTGACCGAACTTCGCATACTACGCGATGATTACCCCAATCACAGTCTGCAAGATGAGATACTCTTGCTCAAGGGAAAGATTTACCGAGAAATGGGTGAGTATCAAAAAGCGGCGGATATGTGGGAAAAAATGCTGACAGAATTTCCCCAAGGAATATTGTCTGACGAGGGGCATTTATTGGCTGCAGAATTATACCGTGACCATCTAAACAAACCCGAAAAAGCCTTGAAGCATTTGGAAACCATTATTACCGATTATCCAAATAGTTACTACGCTACCGAAGCGCGAAGGATGTTTAGACAATTGCGGGGCGACACCAATTTTAATTAAATCCTATGCATATTTACAACGTTACCATCAACGTAGAAACCTCCATTATCGAGGAGTGGTTGAAATGGATGAAAGATATTCACATTCCTGAAGTAATGGAAACCGGAATGTTCATCGAATGTCAAATTAATAAAGTTTTGGTTCAGGAAGAACAGGGCGAAACCTTTGCTATTCAATACCTTGCTAAAGACCTGCAAAGCATCCGACTCTATCAGGAGATGTATGGTCCTGAACTTCAGAAAAAAACCCAAGAAAAGTACGGCAATAAGTTGGTAGCTTTTCGCACTATCTTAGAAATTCTCCATCAAACGAAATAAATATGAAGAGGCAAATCGATCACGTTGCGAAGTTTCACGAAGTTTTTGGAATTGGAAATGAAGAAAAGCCTGTAGCCAAACAAGATACAGACACTGTGCTTCTACGCTATAAATTGATGAGGGAGGAAAATGAAGAATATTTGGAAGCTGCGCAAAACGGCGATTTAGTTGAAATTGCCGATGCCCTCGGGGATATGATGTACATTCTTTGCGGCACCATTCTCAAGCACGGTTTGCAACACGTTATCGAAGATGTGTTTGAGGAAATACAACGATCGAATATGTCAAAACTCGATGAAAATAATCAGCCCATCTACCGCGAAGATGGCAAGGTTATGAAGAGCGCCTTATACACTCCACCCAATATTGAGGCTGTGTTGAAAAAGAATGGGGCTTTGTGAACTTGGAAAACGATCGAACAAATGTTTGCTAACGCGCTGAGCGTAAAGATTAGCGCCACACGCGTTTCAAATATTTCAAACTACGACTTCAACACTTCCATAATATCCTCAACACAAATCGCATCCCCTTTCACAGTCTTGTGGGCGCGTTCGTAATACGGACGACGTTCAAATAGATGCTTTGCTATAAACTCTGAAACCTCTTCTTGCGGTAATCCATCTAACAATGGTCGGTTGCTAGTGTCGGGAAGTAATCGGGCTTCAAGCACCGGTATGGAACAATCGAGGTAAACAACCGTGGTTTTATCAAGCATCTGATCCATATTGTCATAATACGCTGGCGTTCCACCGCCACACGCTAAAACAAAGGCGTCCTTGTTCAATACCATTTGCAAGGCTCGCTGCTCAAAATCCCTGAAAACCAATTCACCTTTGCGCTTCATCAAATCGGTAAGACTACAACCGGAAAGTTGGCCAATAACTTCATCTAAATCAAAGAAAGGAAGATTCAGCGAAATTGCGAGTTGTCTCCCTAAATAACTTTTACCACACCCCATATAGCCAACAAGAGCTATTCTACTTGCACCTTCGTTTTTCATATGTAAATGATTGTTTCTTTAGTTGTCATATGGAATGTCCTTGTCAATTTTCATTGGAGCTTGTGAAGGCTACTACATGGATATTTCATATGTAAATGATTTGTTTTTAAAAGGTCATATGGAATGTCCTATTCAATTTTCATTGGAGCTTGTGAAGGCTACTACATGGACATTTCATAAAAATAAAATCAAGTTAACCACGAATACTATGTCGCAGCAAAAAACAAAAAATCAAAGTATTGAGTGGAGCTGTTTGGTGGTGCAAAGGTACAACAAAAAGAAATTAACTTTTGGCTGTCAAAAAATAAGATAGCTAGCGATCAGCTGCTGAATACTAAAAAAAAGCCGGTAACAAATCCTCAGTGCCAATGTCTTTAAGATATTTTTCGGGCTGTATGGCATTCATGCGTTGCTTCAGGGCTTGCTCTTCGTGTCGTACACCTACTAGCTGTGATTCAAAGTCTTCCACTGGTTGAAGGTGAAAAAAGTCGCCCATGAGTTTAACGGCGGTAATCACTCCCTTATCAACATTGAGGTGAACTTCGAGGGTGCCACCTTTGGTGCGTATGCCCTGACTGAAATCGTATTTCGGAGAATAACCAAAATTCCACTCCCACGTAGCGTACTTGGCATCACGGATTTTCTGAATGTGCTCCAAATCCTCTTTTGTAAACGAATAGGGCGTAGCATGAGGAAATTGTGAGGCAACGAAATCCATAATCAAGTCGCGAAACACTTGCAGCGTGATGGGCGTGCTTAAGTGGTCAACAATATTGGTAACGCGCTTTGGTACACTCTTCGTCGCCTTGTCTTGATATTTTAACGGATTGATTTTTAATGCTCCACTGATATCCCGCATTTCCGAAGAAAAAAGCAAAGTACCGTGATGGAGAATTTTATTTCCCACTACATGCTCGGCGTTTCCGGAGAATTTTTTACCGTCAATCATCAAGTCATTGCGACCTTCAAAGGTGGCTTCAACGCCAAGTTTTTGCAATACGCGCAATATGGGCTGCGTGTATTTTCTAAAGTCCACCATTTTTCCCGGATCATCACCCGTATGTGTGAAGGAAAAATTGAGATTTCCCATATCGTGGTACACCGCTCCCCCACCGGAGAGGCGGCGTACCACGTGGATTCCTTTCTCTTTTACGTAATCAACATTGATTTCCGCCAAGGCGTTCTGATGTTTGCCCACAATAATGGCGTTATCATTCTGCCAGAGCATAAACACATCCTCCTTGATATGCTTGAAGATATACTCATCTGTAGCAATATTGAAATAAGGATCCGTGCTGTAATGTTGAATCAGTAACATAAAAATAAGGATTTTGGTCTGAGCCTAAAGAAAACATCGAATCTTTAGCCAGCCACTTTTTTAATCGATTGCGCCTTGAACGCGTTTCATAAAAGCGTTTAACGCCTCTTTCTCCGGAGTCCCATTTTTCACCTCCTCATACACTTCCACGGCTCCGGCTAAGTTGGAAATCAATTCGCCAATAACCTCCAATTCCTCATCCTTAATGCCGCGAGCATCAGCTAAGTGCTCAAGAACTTCCATGGTTTCGTGAATAAAATCCACGTCATTCTCCTGAATGAAGCCCAGCGTGTGTTTAATTATTGGTAAGCGCATCGATCATTTCGGTTAAGATTTCACTTTTACTTCCTGCACGCTGCTCAAGCAATGAGCCACCAGAAAAGGCAGCAAAGGTGGGCAGATTGTTGACTTCGGCCATTCCGCGAGAATTGGGGAATTTTTCGGCGTCAACATAGACAAAAGTTATCGACTCGTTTTCGCCGGCCAAGCGTTTAAACTTTGGCTTAATCAAACGACAATTGCCACACCAAGTGGCGCCGTACTGTACCAACACTTTGTCGTTGGAGTTTACAATTTCTTGTAGATTATCTTCGTTGAGTTCTTTCATGATTAGTTATTTTTTAGTGGTGCAAATGTATGACTTTGTATAAACGAAATCAACCAAACATCACAAGCCACAATCTTCTCATAAGCAAAATCTATCGTAGGCGACTATCGGAACGGATGCCGTTGGGTTCGATGTAGCGCTTCTCCACCGCCTCATCAGCGCGTGGTTTGCGCACGTGGAGAATTTTCCCACTGAAGTGCAGATCAACCCCGGCAAGACTGTGATTAAAGTCCACCACAATGCCGTTATCCAGCACCTCCACTACTCTCCCTAAGCGTTTTTCGCCGTCTTTCACAAACTGTAAATGGTCACCGCGCTCGTACACACGATTAGGGAAGTGTTCGGAATCGGGAATAGAATGCAAGGGAATTTCTTGAATATTTGCAGCTTGGATTAGTCCATAGGCGTTTTCAGCAGCTAAGGTGAAATCGAAAAAACTGCCTTCTTGAAGCCCTAACAAATTCTCTTCAAAAGCAGGCAGCATAACCCCCGCTCCATAGTAAAACTTCAAAGGCCACTGCTCCGACATGCTTTCCATCAATTCACCCTCGGCATTGCGTAATACGTAGGCCAATTCAACAATGAGGTGGGGTTCAATTTTCATAATGATTCATTTTAAGAATTAACCCGTGGCAAAAAACGATTGTTCAATAAAAGGGTTTATTATTGGTGTTGACTACGCCCACAAGCGAATTTGTTTCCACAACAAAGCCGCATCCTCAGCCCAGCGATACTGCGAGGCATACATTAAATTCAAGTTCGATCGTAAATGATTGCGGTTGGGTGACGACAACTGTGTACCTATTTCAAAAACGCCCGGGGGAATTTTAGGCAAAAGTTCGTTGTTGTTAGGCGCAAATCCCACCCAGGTTTTTTTTCCAAGTAACACAGGAATGGCCTGACGAAGAACTTCCATGGGTTTTTTGAACAGTAATAAACTAAGAGGAAAAAGTAACAACATCCCCAAAGCGCTAAGGAAATCGAACAATCGCTTTTGACGACGGTACAATGGCAAATACAATC
The DNA here is from genome assembly GCA_051859825.1 of Schleiferiaceae bacterium. GTDB lineage: Bacteria > Bacteroidota > Bacteroidia > Flavobacteriales > Schleiferiaceae > CSBr16-58. The sequence goes on along the minus strand of JBHYFA010000048.1, from coordinate 16,764 downwards.
CGCGTATTTCCCTCGCGTAAAGTTCACCTTGTTGGTGTATACTATTCGAACCGATGATGAACCACGCATCGGGTGGTAGAATTTTAATTTCCACTCCGTAGCGCATTAGGCCATCCATTCTGCGAATGATTTCGTCGATGGGTAAATCACCACTGCAAAAAATGATTTCGTTAGGGCGATAAACCGACATCAAATCCTCAACATCTTCCCATCTACCAATGGCTTCTTTATCATCGGTTGCCTCCACGGGAATCCAGCCGATAAAGGCTTGAGGCAGTCCGCCTTCGCGAATAATCTCTCGGGTGCGCTGCGCTTCTTCTTTTCCTCCGATCACAAAAAAACGCTTCTCCGCATCGGGTTTTTGGAAGATCTTTCCTCCGTTGAGCCAGTCGAGTACCAGACGGTGAATGGTGAAAATAAAGGCCGTCCAGATGGAACCAATGAGAATCAGCGCACGTGAGAAGCGCCACGACTCGCTGAGTAATCCGTAGGCGACCAGCAACACAACCGTACCTACCGCAACCCCTCGAATGGCGGTGGTTTTGCGCATGGGTTTGTCATATCCGCCGTGTAAATACGTGAAAAACATCCACAGCAATACGTAAATGGGCATCACGTACAAGCTAAACACCAAGGGGTACTCCCCGCCTTCCACATAGCGGTGATTGATTTCCCAGTAGGTTTTCAAATAGTACAAGCCGCCGTAGGCCAGCAAGGCATCGGAAAGTGGCAAACCCACTCGTCGCAACACGCGCTCGAGTCCGGCCATAAGCCCACGTACAAAAATGCCCATTTGTATAAAGAGCAAGTAAAAACCCGCTTGTCCGCCCTTGAAATGCTTTTTTGCAAAAATGGCCATCGCCTTGTAAAAGACGTACACGTAATTCAAACTCCCCTTCTTGGTGCTTTCGCCCTTGTAGTGAATAATTTGACTGTCAGCCAAATAGTAATTCTTATACCCCCCAAGAGTGATACGGTAGCTCAAGTCGATATCTTCACCATACATGAAAAAATCTTCATCGAGCAGACCTACTTCTTCAAGGACTTTCTTAGGCATCAACATGTAGGCGCCGGCGAGCACATCAACCTCGCAATTTTTCTGATTGCTCAAATGCCCCATGTAATAGCGGGCGAAAATTTTGCTGTCGGGAAAAAAGGCGGTTAAACCAATGATTTTGCAAAAGGCAACCCAAGGGGTAGGAAAGCCTCTTTTGGATTCGGGAAGATAGTTTCCTTTGCCATCCACCATTTTTATTCCTAATCCACCCGCATCGGGATGATTTCTCATAAAATCCAAACTCACTCGGAAGGTATCCTTCTGGACCAGAGTGTCTGGGTTGAGCAGCAAAACATATTTGCCTTGAGCCTCGCGTATGGCTTGGTTATTCGCCTTGGAAAAGCCTACATTCTCTTTATTGATGATGGTTTTTACCCACGGAAACATCTGAGTAACCATCTCCATGCTATCATCCGACGAGGCGTTATCAACGACAAAAACCTCCGCCTCAATACCTTCAAGAGCCGTTTCTACGGAGCGTAGGCATTGTTCGAGAAAATAGCGAACGTTATAATTGACAATAACGATAGATAACTCCATGATTTAACGGATGGATGATTCGTAAAGGTCGCGAACGATACCGTCGGAAAGACCGATTTTGGGAACATAAATCCTTTCTACTTCCGACCATTGCATGGCCTTGATAAAAATGCGCTGAGCATGGGTAATTACGTCGGCTCGATCCGTATTTAAGCCCAAGCGCACCACCAATTCTTCCTGCGTAAAACGAGAAAGGAAATCGAGCTGTTGCTCCAAATACTCTAGGGTAAGTGCGCTGCCCGAAGGTTTACTGGCCATTTTCAGTGTTCGGTTGATGTTACCGCCACTACCCACCATAACGGGCTGTACAAGTGAATCAGAATTCGACATAATCCAATCGCGCATTTCGTTCCAATGGGCATTGGTTACCATACCCGAAAGCAGCCTAACGGTGCCAATATTAAACGAATGCGCCACCTCCTTTTGTCCGTTTCTAAACACCGTAATTTCGGTACTTCCACCACCTACATCCACGTATAAAAAATCTCGACCTTCATTGATGAGGTTGCGCAAAAAATCATTAGCCAGAATCAAACGCGCCTCCTCTTGTCCATCAATAATCTCAATATCGATTCCCGTTTCTGACCAAATGCTATGTCTAACTTCATCTCCATTCAAGGCATCGCGCATGGCACTGGTAGCACAAGCGCGGTATTTTTTTACTTCGTGAACTTTCATAATACCTGCATAAGCCTGCATGGCATTGAGCAGTTTTTCACGTGTTGATTTGGAAATTTTTCCTTTCACAAAACTATCTACTCCAAGACGAATGGGTAAACGAACAAGCTGACTCTTACGGATATGGGTTTCCTTTTGGTACTTTATCACATTGGAAATGAGCAAACGAATGGAGTTTGAACCTATATCAATGGCGGCTAGCTTGGTAATCTGCATATTAAAAGTTTGTTACTCCGTCAAAGGTATATTTTAATTGCGAATGTACAATGTATTAAATGCTATACGTCCGACAAACGAAAAAATGACTTCCAAAAGCCTGGGAACGATTTACCTACGACCTCCGCGTCTTTTATACGGATTGGTGTTTTCATAGATAAAATAGACAAGGCCATAGCCATGCGATGATCTTCGTAGGTGGAAAGGGGAAGACCGTGGGGCTGCAAGGAGCTTTTGGCGTCAAAGCGGCAACTGCGATTATCAATCTCTAAGTGTAAGCCAAACTTCACCAGTTCAGTTTGCAAGGCTTTGAGCCGGTCGGTTTCTTTGGTGGGAAGGGTATGCAATCCTTTTATTTGAAAAGCTTGTCCGAATGCTGCCAGTGCCACAATACAGGCCTGTGCCAAATCGGGTGTGTCGGAGAAGTCCCATTCTACCGGGTGTTTCAAGACTACTGATGCTTTGGTTTTGCGAATGCGTACGCCTCCTCCGGTGTATATGCTCTCAATTCCAAAATGCGCAAAATATTCGACCAATCTAGAATCGCCCTGAAAACTCGGGAGGCGCAAACCGGGCAAATACATTTCCACTTCGTCAGCCAGAAGCGCCATTCCGTAGGCATAACTCGCGGCGCTCCAGTCGGCTTCGGCGGTAATCTCCGACGGGCCTTTTCTACCCGAAAAATGATTCACTACGATAGCTTCCGCATTCACCTTGACTTTCACGCCCATTTTTTCCAAAATCAAAGCCGTCATATAGATGTACGAAGCGGAAGTTCCCAAACCCCTATGACGAATTTTCAAACCTTCGGGAAAGGTAGGAGCGATGAGCATGAGGGCGGTCACAAACTGACTCGACGTGGTATTATCTAAAAAAACCTCACCACCGGAAAGTGCTTTTCCACGAATCTTTAACGGACCGCAATCATTTTCGCCAACATATTCAATATCGGCACCCAAATCTCTCAGGGCATTGACCAGTGGAGAAATCGGTCGCTCCATGAGTCGGGCTGTACCACGAAGCACCCTCGTTCCCGGCCGAACCGCTGCCAATGCCGTGAGAAAGCGATATACTGTACCCGCAGCTCCACAATCGATGTCCGTAGCATCATCAAACGTTGTCAAGGCTTGAGCGAGATATTGACTATCCTGGGCGGTGGAAAGTTCGGTTAAGCGCAAAGTCTCAGGAAAGAGGTATTGCAAAACCAACCAGCGATTCACTTCACTCTTCGACAAGGGAAGTTCGTAACGCCCGATGCACCTTGGACTTTGCTTGTGTAGCTCAACGGTCATTACACCAGTATTTTGCCCAGGAAACCAAAGTCGTACGAATACGCTCTTCATCTACCTCCACCACTTCACCACCACGACCAATCCCCTTCGGGACGGCCAAAAATATTTTCTCGTGGGAATTCTTTTTGTCTTGCTTCAAAATATCCACTAGTTCGGGAATATCTTCAGCGGAAATATAAGGTTGAGGGAATAGCTCATTTACCCGTGTGAAAAGCCATTTAAAAAGCGCATTTTCCCTGCCGTGGACAATATCCAGTTCCACCAACATCCCCCAAGCGATGGACTCACCATGCAAGAGTTTAAATTCGGATTTTTCCAAAAGAAAATGCTCGATGGCGTGTCCGATTGTGTGTCCAAAATTCAACCACGCCCGCTTGCCTTTCTCCTTAAAATCGGTGCTTACCAATTGATTTTTCAATTCCCCTACTCTACTGATCCAATCTTCTGGATAGGGCTCATTGCTCATTTCATGAAATAGGTTTTCATCCATGAGCGCCGTTGTTTTCCACGCTTCTGCTAGTCCTGAATTATACTCCTCAGGCGGCAAGGTTTTCAGTACTTCGGGATAGATCCAAACGGCTAAGGGTGCGTAAAAGCTCCCCAGCATATTCTTACCCCAGGAAGTATTGTAGCCCGTTTTTCCACCAATTGCCGCGTCCACCATTGCCAGTACGGTAGTGGGCAAATGAATCACGTCGATACCGCGCATGTAGGTAGAAGCCGCAAAGCCGCCCAAGTCGGTAATCACCCCTCCGCCCACGCACAGCAAAAGCGATGATCGGGCGCAAGCTTGATTGGCCAAAAATTGGTAAATAGAATTTAGGCTATCCTGATTCTTAAACTTTTCTCCGGCGGGCAAAACGAGAACGGGGAGGCTCTCAAGCCACGCAAGAGCGGGAAAAACCTTGACAAAAACATTCTCATCCGTAACGCATACGACCTTATCGTAGTGCGTAAATGCCTCGCTCATTCTCCAGGTATCGGCTTGAGCGGAATGTAGAATGGTTGTTTGCATGCTAAACGTTTATCGCGCCGGAATACCTTTCACAACAGCACCGGCAGGCACATCTTTGGTAACTACGGCACCTGCACCAACAATGGCATTTGCACCAATGCGAAGTCCAGGCAAAACGGTGGCATTGCTTCCCAAATACGCTCCTTCTTCAACAACCACTCCCCCACTGAGGTTTACTGAGGGCATGAGTGAGACAAAGGATTCGAGAACAACATCGTGACCAATGGTGCAGTTGAGATTGACCACCACAAAGTCTCCAATTTCTATATCGCAGGTAAAAATACTAGCCGCGCACAGCACCGCGCCTTTGCCAATATGCGTTGATTTTTTATCCTGAAAAATAACCGAGGGATGAATGATTGAAGGGAATAAATGCTCTGCGGAAGATATCTTTTCAAACATCTGCTTACGGGTTATTCCTGAGCCGCAAGCAATAATTACGTTTCGCTCCGAAGATTGAGCCAACCATTCAGAATCCCCCGATACGCCTGATTGATAATCATCTACAAATCCCAAAAAAGAGCTTCGAGGAAGCATGGAACGCACTTCACGCCCAAAGCCTCCCGCTCCGTAAATGATAACATCTTGAATATCGATCACAGCTTAGAGATTAAATTCCTTACGCAGGACCTCAAAAATACGCTCAAAATCTTCGTCGGTGAGATTACTTCCGCTAGGCATACACAAGCCGATATCGAAGAGTTCTTCGGCTACTTTTCCGCCTACGTACGGACAGTTTTCGAATACCGGCTGCATGTGCATGGGTTTCCACAAAGGTCGAGCTTCGATGTTTTCTTTTTCCAAAGCCAAACGAATATCTTCACGTGATTTTCCACAAGCATCGGGATGAAATAAAATCGTGCTCAACCAACGATTGCTGAAATATCCTTCAGGCTCGTGTACCCATTCGAGTCCTTCAATTCCCCCTAATAAGTTGTAGTAGCGCTCGTAGTTTTTTCTTCTGGCGGCAACCCTATCCGGTAAAACCTGCATTTGTCCGCGACCAATACCCGCAAGCACATTACTCATTCGATAGTTATAACCAATGTGGGAATGCTGATAGTGCACCGCCGCATCGCGGGCTTGAGTAGAGAGAAAACGGGCTTTTTCCACGTGTTTCACATTGGAGGAAATCAATGCTCCTCCACTACTGGTGGTGATGATTTTATTGCCGTTAAAACTCAAAACACCAATATCACCAAAGGTGCCACAAGCTTTTCCGTCGATATGACTTCCCAATGCCTCGGCGGCGTCTTCTACCACAGGAATATCGTATTCCCGAGCAATACGCATAATCTCGTCCATCTTTGCCGGCATTCCGTAAAGATGCACCGGAATGATGGCTTTGGGTTTCTTTGCCGGCAGTGACGTTCCATCCGGACGAGTTAAGCGTCCGTTGATGCATTTTTCGATGGCCTCGCGCAGCGCGTTTGGACACATATTCCAGGTTTCTCTTTCGCTATCAATGAACACCGGAATGGCTCCTTGGTAGTAGATTGGGTTGGCCGAAGCCGAAAACGTCATGCTTTGGCAGAGCACGTAATCATCTCTCTCCACACCCGTCAACACCAATCCAAGGTGAATAGCCGCAGTTCCGTTAGACAATACCGCCGCGTGCGCACCGGTAAATTTGCGAATATCTTCTTCAAAATCGTTGACGTGTGGTCCTACGGGTGCTACCCAGTTGGTAGCAAAGGCTTCATCTACAAACTTTTGCTCGTTAGGCCCCATGTGCGGACTCGAGAGCCAGATTTTTGGTTTTTCCATAAATAAAATTCGTATTTTCGATTACATCTGATTTGGACTTTCAATCCCCAACATGGTTAAAGCATGACGAATAATGCGTGCCGTGTAGCCGGAAAGCATCAAGCGCCAAGCGGTCACATTCGTATCTTCATTGCGGAGAATGGAGAAATTTTGGTAATAGCCGTTGTACATCTTCACCAAGTCGAAGGCGTAATTGGCTATCAAGGCAGGACTGTTTTCCTTGGCCGCCTGATGCACCACTTCCGAATAGCGCATCATAAACTTGATGAGCTCTCTTTCTTCATCGAGAAGGTCGATATTTCCGGAAAAGGTGGTGTTCAATTCGCCTCCCTTGCGCAAAAGCGACTGAATACGCGCGTGGGTGTACTGGATAAACGGCCCGGTATTCCCTTGTAGATCAATAGACTCTTCAGGATTGAAGGTCATTCGCTTCTTGGGATCGACCTTTAGAATGAAGTACTTCAATGCACCCATCCCGATTTGGTAGTAGAGTTTTCTCTTTTCTTCCTCTCCCAAGCCATCGGCCTTACCAAGTTCGTTGGTCATCTGCTCGGCGGTGGTTTCCATGTCGGTGATCAAATCGTCGGCATCAACCACCTTGCCTTCCCTACTCTTCATTTTGCCCGTAGGTAGGTCAACCATTCCGTAGGATAGGTGGAAGAGTCCATCCACCCAGGAATAGCCCATTTTCTTTAAAATGGCAAAGAGCACCTGAAAATGGTAATCCTGCTCGTTTCCTACCGTGTAAATGAGTTTCTCAATAGGGTAATCTTCAAAGCGTTGCACGGCGGTACCCATATCTTGAGTCATATACACCGAAGTACCATCGCTGCGCAGTAATATCTTTCTATCCAAACCTTCTTCCGTAAGATCGATCCACACCGAGCCATCATCTTGACGGGTAAAAATGCCTTTAGATAAGCCTTCTTCCACCATAGATTTACCCAACTTGTAGGTATTGCTTTCGTAGTAGTTTTTGTCGAAGGCCACGCCCAAACGCTGATAGGTCTCGTCGAAGCCGGCATACACCCAAGAATTCATGGTGTTCCAAAGATTCACCACTTCCTTGTCGCCATCTTCCCACTTACGCAGCATTTCACGGGCTTCCACCATGATAGAGGCTTTTTCCTTGGCCTCATCTTCAGAGGCGCCTTGAGCCACGAGTTCGGCTACTTCCTCGCGATAGTGCTTGTCGAATACCACGTAGTACTTACCCACCAAGTGATCGCCTTTCATCCCGGCTGATTCTGGGGTTTCACCATTGGCGTAGCGCTGCCAAGCCACCATCGACTTGCAAATATGAATTCCGCGGTCGTTGATGATCTGTACGCGGGTAACCTTGTTTCCTACAGCTTCTTGGATATTCCCTACCGACCAGCCAAGCAGGCAGTTTCGGATATGTCCGAGGTGCAGGGGTTTGTTGGTATTAGGCGAAGAATACTCCACCATCACTCCCACCGGGTTGGCGGTTTTGCTTACTACATCTTCGGATTTTTCTATGGCTAAAAACGACTCTAGCCAGTAGCTTTTTGATATTTCCAAATTGAGAAAACCCTTGACCACGTTGAAACCTTGCAGGTACGGACTGGCGATGGCTTGTCCGACTTCCTCGGCGGTTTGCTCCGGGCCTTTTTTGCTAAAACGTGTGTAGGGAAAAACGACGAGGGTTAGATCTCCGGCAAATTCCTTACGTGTAATTTGCCAATCGATTTTGGCAGGAACGGCTTCCTTACCGTAAAGTTTTTCTATTGCAATACATACGGCCTCTGTGAGGTGCGTTTTTAAATCTTCCATTTAGGATTGAAGCGTTTTTTCGATTTGATTGGTACATTTTTCTAGGATGCGAAAAGCGGTTTCGGCCATCACATTTCCCTTGGTATCCAATACGGGATTGATTTCGGTAAATTCTAATGATACGATTTTTGGACTCTTGAGCAAGGAAAGCAAAAGTTGGGTGGCTTGCTCCTCACTCAGACCACCCGGCACGGGCGTACCTGTTCCCTTGGAGATGGTAGAATCAAGAGAATCCACATCGAAAGAAACGTAAATATGATCACAGTCTTTAAGATGATCGAGGGCCATTTCCGCCACTTTCTCTGCACCATTCTTGGTCAACTCCGGCACCTTGACATTAGGAATTTGGTATTTTTCCATCAAATACTCTTCCGGCTTCTCGGTGCTGCGAACGGCCACAAAAAACAAATCGGAAGGACGAACACGTTGGGTTTCACCCTTGATGAGATCCCAGTTCTTACGTGTTTCGGCATTGGGCTTTTTCTGCTGACAATCAATGTTATCCTCATTAATTGCGGTAGCCAATGGCATTCCGTGAACGTTACCCGAAGGCGAGGTATAGGGTGAATGAAGGTCGGCGTGGGCATCTATCCAAATCACCCCCAAGCGCTTGTCTGGATAAGCATCCTTAATTCCGGCGATGGTTCCACCAGCGTTACTGTGGTCACCGGCAATGACAATGGGAAAACGATTGTCGCTCAAATGCCGAGCTACGATATGGCGAATGCGTTCGTACATCACCACAATACTATCCAAACGCTTAGCAGTATTGGTTTTGATATCTTCAAAAAGCAAATCGTTGAGGTTGGCAATGCGCTCAACTTTGTACTTGCGAAAAAAGTTTTTATTCAATGAAAATGAGGCTATCTTCATCGCATCGAGTCCTAAACTAGCACCGCGTGTTCCGGCGCCTAGTTCCGACATGTTTCCGATAAATTTGATTTTTCTTGGCATAATTCAATTATTTTTCTTGTCCATCTTCTACCCAATCCACCACAAAAACGTTGGTTTCGCGGGTTCCTCCATTGAAGCGATTGGAGCTAAACAACAATTTTTTTCCATCAAAGGAAAACATCGGGAAAGCATCAAAAGAGGTGTCAAAGGTAATTTGTTGCAGGTCGGTTCCGTCTTCATTTATCATAAAAATGTTGAAAGGAAATCCGCGCTCTGAATGGTGATTGGAGCTAAAGAGAATTTTTTCTCCCGAAGGGTGATAATACGGAGCCCAATTCGCTCCTCCGAGATTGGTCACCTGACGCAAATCGCTGCCATCAACATTACAAACGTAAATCTCCATGTCGGCGGGTTTGACCAAGCCTTTGGAAAGTAAATCTTTGTATTCAGCCTGCGCTTCGGGGGTTTGTGGACGACTCGCACGGAAGACCAACTTCGTACCACAAGGCGAGAAGAAAGCACCACCATCGTAACCCAATCCGCTTGTAACCTGGCGTTTATCCGAACCATCGATATTCATAGTCCAGAGTTCTAAGTCGCCACTGCGGTCACTGGTGAAAACGATTTTATCGCCCTTCGGACTCACCGTGGCTTCGGCATCGTAACCAATGCGATCGGTAAGACGATGAATGATTTCACCCTTCAAATTGGCTACAAAAATGTCGAAAGTTGGATAGATGGGCCAAACGTAGCCTTCCGACTTATCCGGTTCTTCCGGACATTCAAAACCGTGAAGGTGGGTACTGGCGTAGAGAATGCTGGTATCGCCCGGCATAAAATAGGCGCAAGTGGTTCTACCTCCTCCCGTGCTCACACGCGGAGGAATTCCGTCGGAGTACTGATAATTATCCACATCCAGCCAGTAGATCTGATCACATTCCACTCCCCAGTCGGGATTGGTAACCTGAAACGTCATCTTCGTATTGTCGAAACTCCAATAAGCTTCGGCATTATCCCCACCAAAGGTCAGCTGACGCATGTTTTGGAAGTACTTCTCCTCCGGATAAACCAACTCAGGACGAATGGCCGTCGAATTAGAATAAATGCTCAGAGTAGGCATGGTGTCCGACTCATAAACTTCCTGCGCAGGAGTGTCTACCGACGAACTACACGCGGCAGCAAAAATTGCAATAGGCAAAACATATTTCATTGTCATAGGTATTCATCAATTTAGCGCATGACTCTCGTTCAAACGCACTTGGTTAATATTCCAAATCACTTTCGACACATAAAAGTGTCTTTTTTTCAAAACACAAAGTTCTACTTTCCCAACTTTCAACATTCCAGCTTTTAACTTTTAGCTTTTAGTTATTAACTTTTAACTGACTAAGTTCTTGCAAAATACCCAGCGCCTCCCCTATCGTTTTCACATTAGGAATGCGCAGGTAAAGCTTATCATTCTTCTCTTTCATTTGCACATCACGGCGATCTTGCAGCATTTTTAATATGCCGCCAAAGGTAGCACTTTGGAAATAATCACTGCGCTGATCGGCGACAAAATATCCCAGAAAAATTCCATTTTTTACCACAATCTTCGAAAAGCCCATGGATTTGCCCAACCAACGTAATTCCATGCTTTGCATCAAGGCAACAGCTGGTTCGGGAAGGGGACCAAAGCGGTCGATAAGTTCTACCTGAAACTGCTCCAACTGCTCCATGTTTTCCAAAGAATCCAAGGATTGGTACAGTCGAAGTCGTTCCTCAATTTTGTTGATGTATTCATCGGGAAAGAGAATCTCCGCGTCGGTATCGATTTGGCATTCTTTGACAAACTCGGTGGTTTTGCGCTCATGGGCGTACAAGTCGCGGAATTCATTTTCCTTGAGTTCCTCCACGGCTTCCTGTAAAATTTTCTGATAGGTTTCAAATCCAATATCGTCGATAAATCCGCTTTGCTCGGCACCTAGGAGGTTTCCTGCACCGCGAATTTCCAGGTCTTTCATGGCAATTTGGAAGCCACTACCCAAATCCGTGAAGCGCTCTAATGCTTGCAGACGCTTGCGACTTTCCTCCGAAAGACTAATCAACGGTGGCGTAATCAACTTGCAAAACGCCTTCTTATTAGATCTTCCTACCCTGCCACGCATTTGGTGCAAATCACTCAATCCGAAGTGTTGCGCTTGGTTGATGATGATGGTGTTGGCATTGGGTACATCAAGTCCGTTTTCAATAATGGAAGTAGCCACCAGAACATCAAAGTCGCCCTCCATGAAACCGAGCATGACCTTTTCAAGTCGCTTGCCGTCCATCTGACCGTGACCGATGCCAATTTTCACACTCGGACAAAGTCGCTGAATCATTCCCGCCACCTCGGTGATATTTTCCACCCTATTGTTGATGAAAAACACCTGTCCGCCCCGGCTAATCTCAAACATAATGGTATCGCGAATGACCTCCTCATTAAAACCAATCAACTGCGTATCGATGGGATAGCGATTGGGTGGAGGGGTAGTCATAATACTCAAATCACGAGCGGCGAGGAGGCTAAACTGCAAGGTACGCGGAATAGGTGTGGCGGTGAGCGTGAGGGTATCCACATTTACCCTCATGGTTTTGAGTTTGTCCTTCACATTCACCCCAAACTTCTGCTCTTCGTCCACCACGAGGAGTCCAAGATCTTTAAATTCCACGTCTTTATTCACAATGCGGTGGGTACCAATGAGGATGTCGATATTCCCTTCCTTCAAATCGGCCAAGGTTTGTCGTTGAGAAGCCGCCGATTTAAAGCGGTTGATATAGTCGATTTTCACCGGAAAATCCTTCAAGCGCTCCGAGAAAGTTTTGTAATGCTGGTAGGCCAAAATGGTGGTGGGTACGAGCACGGCCACTTGCTTGCTATCGCACACGGCCTTGAAGGCAGCGCGTATGGCCAATTCGGTTTTTCCAAAGCCCACATCGCCACACACCAGTCGATCCATCGGTGTTTTACTCTCCATATCGGCCTTGATATCGGCGGTGGCTTTGAGTTGGTCGGGGGTGTCTTCGTAGATAAATGATGCCTCGAGTTCGTGCTGTAGATATGTATCGGGGGTGAAGGCAAAACCTTCGGCAGCTTTGCGCTTGGCATACAACTGGATGAGGTCGAAGGCGAGGGCTTTCACTCTCGATTTGGCGGTGGCCTTCTTTTTTGCCCAAGCAGCCGACCCCAATTTATTCAGGCTAGGCTCGATTCCCTCTTTTCCGTTGTAGCGCGTGATTTTGTGCAGCGAATGAATGCTGATGTAGAGAATATCGTTGTCGCGATAAATCAACTTAATGGCCTCCTGCACTTTACCGTCGTTTTCGATCTTTTGCAAGCCACCAAAACGCGCCACACCGTGATCGATATGCGCCACGTAATCTCCGTATTTCAAAGCATTGAGTTCCTTAATGGTGATGCTCTGCTGCTTGTCGTACTGATTTTTTAGCTTAAAGCGCTGAAAACGCTCGAAGAGTTCGTGGTCGGTAAAAACGGCGAGCTTTGATTCCGGATCGAAAAAGCCCGCGTGCATGGGTAACACGATGGGTGTATAGGCCACCGATTTTCCTAAATCCTCAAAAATGGCGTAGAAGCGCTCTACTTGTTTGGGCGAAGAACAGAGCAGTACGGTGGAAATGCCCTGGGCTTCGTTTTCCTCAAAATGCTCTACAATGCGCTCGAAGTTTTTATTGAAGCTTTTGGGAGGAATGGCGCCAAAATCTTCAATGCAGCTTCCCGACATCACCGGTTTATTCCAGCCTACGGCGATGCGCAATTGCATGAGGCTCGATAATTCTTGGGCATTGAGAAAGAGTTGGGCGGGCGAACTGCGCTTGATGGGACCGTCAAGTTCTGCGAAGAGGGCCTCGGCTTTGGCGAAGAGCGCATCGAGTTTTTGCAGACTCATTTCCCAATTGGTAAAGTGGAAACGCGTGGCAACATTGAGAAATTCCGGTAAACCAATACGCTTTTCATCGCTGGATTTTTTATCCACATTGGGCATCAAGCGGGCATCGGCCACGGTTTCAATAGAAAGCTGTGTTTCAATGTCAAACAAGCGAATACTATCCACCTCGTCGCCAAAGAGTTCTATACGGTAGGGATTGTCATTGGCAAAAGAATACACGTCGATGATTCCTCCGCGCACGCTGAACTGTCCGGGCTGGGTAACAAAATCCACCCGATCGAAATTAAATGCAAAGAGCGTTTCGTTGAGGAAATCTACCGAAACCGCATCGCCGGCACGCAATGGCAAAATGGAGTCCGAAAGGTCTTTTTTGGTAATAACCTTCTCAAAAATGGCGTCATCATAGGTGACCACAACAGCCGGTTTCCGTCGCGATGCCAGCCTGTTGAGCACCTCCGCCCGCAGTAAAACATTAGAGTTGTCCGTTTCCTCCACTTGGTAAGGTCGGCGATACGAAGCCGGAAAAAACAGAACATCCTTGCTCCCCAGAATACTCTCCAAATCATTGAGAAAATAGGCTGCTTCTTCCTTGTTGTTGAGTACGAAAATCTGCGTTCGATTTTCCTCTTTGTAGATATTCGCTGCGAGTATGGCTTTTTGAGAACCCTCTACCCCTTTCAGCCAGAAAGAATCTTGCGTTTCAAGTTGATTTTTAAGATTTATCCAACGCGGGTCGGCGCTGTAGAAGTCAATAAAGGATTGGGTGTTCATGTTTTTATTGCCACTGCGCAAATTGTCAATTATCATTTCAAAATAATCGGGCAAAGGTAATAAATAGGAATTGCTATTTTTTAGAAAATTGCTTGGTGATATGTATCTTGATTTTCTACTTTTACCGCATCACAATTTGCGTACAAAAGAGAGAAAAATGGCTTTACCCCGAAAGAAACACACTATCGGTGCAGTGGATAAGATTGACTTCCCCGAATTTGACTTATTCGATATTGATTGTCGGATTGACACGGGCGCTACGAGCTCGGCTATCCATTGTCAAAACATTTCCATTCGGGAGAAAGACGGAGTGGAAGAGTTGACCTTTGAGTTGCTCGACCGCAAGCATCCTATGTACAATAAGAAGAAGTACAAAACTCGAGATTTCACGAAGAAAGTGGTGCGTTCGTCTTTTGGACAAGAAGAAATTCGCTACGCCATCAAAACAAAAGTGGAGTTATTCGGCGAAATCTTTGAAACCCAGTTTACGCTTGCGGATCGGGTGCGGATGAAATTCCCCGTACTCATTGGTCGCAAGCTATTACGACAGGGCTTCATAGTAGATGTGAGAAAAAAGAACATCTCTTTCAACAAAAAACAATCAAACGCATAAATAATTCACGCTATGAATATCGCGATATTATCTACCAACAAAAATTTATATTCCACTAGAAAACTCCGCGAGGCCGGAGAAAAGCGTGGACACGAAATGGTTGTCCTCAACCACACCAAATGCTACGTGGTGATGGAGCCGGGCAAACCAGAGATTTACTATAAAGACCACCCCATTGAAAATGTGGACGCGATTATTCCGCGTATTGGCGCATCGGTAACCTTTTATGGCAGTAGTATCATTAGGCAGTTTGAAATGTTGAAGACCTACACCACTTTGAGTTCATTAGCATTGGTTCGTTCACGAGATAAACTGCGAGCTACGCAAATTTTGGCACGTCACGGTATTGGATTTCCCAAAACAGCCTTTGCCAAATACCCCAGCGATGTAGATTACCTCATCAAGCAGGTTGGTGGGGCGCCACTGATTGTTAAGCTATTAGAAGGAACCCAAGGACTCGGGGTGGTTTTGGCGGAAACCCGCAAAGCAGCCAAATCGGTAATTGAGGCCTTCTACGGTTTGTCGGCCAATATTCTCATTCAGGAGTTTATTCCCGAGGCTAATGGTTGTGATATTCGTGCTATTGTTGTTGGAAATAAGGTAGTTGCCGCTTACCAACGCATTGGTAAAGAAGGCGATTTCCGCTCGAATCTGCACCGTGGAGGAACCGGCAAAAAAATCACGCTAAAAAAGTCGGAAAAAGAAGCTGCGGTAAAAGCCGCTCACGCTTTGGGATTGCAGATTGCCGGGGTGGATATGCTGCAAAGCAATCGTGGTCCATTGGTTTTGGAGGTTAATTCATCGCCCGGATTAGAAGGCGTTGAAAAATATACCGGCATTGATGTGGCGGAAAAAATCATCAAGTACATCGAGGAAAATATCGGTAAGCCACGTAAGAGAACGGATAAAGTAGGGGTTTGATGCATTGGTTTCTAGCAACGTTTAATTTACCCTCAACCGCGCTGCTTTCGGAAGTGGAAACGCACCACGCCACTAAGGTATTGCGCTTGAAAGACGGCGATGAAGTGGTGGTGTTTGATGGGAACGGTTTGGGTTACACGGCCAAACTAGGTGCGGTTTCCGGCAAACATCGCGTAGCGTTTTTGCAAGATCCTCTCCCCGAGCAGAAAAAGCCGAATCTGAGCCTCGCCCTTGCCCCCACCAAAAATATCGACCGAACGGAGTGGCTGATAGAAAAAGCCACGGAAATAGGCGTTGCAAGCTTCTGCATCTTTTTTTCGGAAAACAGCGAACGCCGCAAAATCCGCATGGATCGTCTGGAGAAAATCTGCATTGCGGCGGCCAAGCAAAGTCACCGACTGCACATTCCCGAAATCCTCGGTCCGATGAAATTTGATGAATTGCTGCAAAGTCGCAACAAGCGAGATGAGGATTGGCTGGCCTACTGTGGTGAGGGCGAAAAAACCCATATTCGTCGGCTCCCCTCCCGCCCTACTCGTGTAATCATTGGTCCCGAGGGCGATTTCAGTGATAAAGAAGTGGAGACGGCCTTAGCTTGGGGAGTCAAACTACTTGATTTGGGGGAATTTCGTCTTCGCACGGAAACCGCGGGCTTATTTGTGGTGAGTGTTCTGGCTGAGGGATGATGTTAGTCTGTCTATAAAGGTCCGATAGCTGCGTTATGCTCGGTTGAAAAAAAGGTCAATTACTAGTGTAGACTCACTGTTTTTCAACCTTCGCAAG
Organism: Schleiferiaceae bacterium; assembly: GCA_051859825.1. GTDB lineage: Bacteria > Bacteroidota > Bacteroidia > Flavobacteriales > Schleiferiaceae > CSBr16-58. The sequence continues at coordinate 497 of JBHYFA010000048.1, read as the reverse complement.
CCTTGCTCTCGAACTTTCTAGACTAGACATATCAACTTTATGGACAGCCTCTATTAATCCAACTGAAAAACCACATTTACATCCGTATTTACACCAGGTACTTTGTTGTTGCTTCGCAATTTCAATTTTCCAATACGATAGTACATTGCTTCGCAATTGTTTACACGAATCATTACAAGTAAACCTTGAATATACATGGAGCAACCGTTTATTTTCTTGAACCACGAAAAACACGAAAAGCACAAAAATATATTGCTTCGCAATTGTTTATACGAAGCGCTGTCGGTGAAACATAAAAAAAAGTGGCAAGCGTTGATTATTTAGAACCACGAAATGCACGAAAAGCACAAAAATATATTGCTTCGCAATTGTTTAATACGAAGCGCTGTCGGTGAAACATAAAAAAAAGTGGCAAGCGTTGATTATTTAGAACCACGAAAAACACGAAAAGCACAAAAATATATTGCTTCGCAATTGTTTATACGAAGCGCTGTCGG
>JBHYFA010000047.1:5384-23390 GCA_051859825.1 Schleiferiaceae bacterium | reverse complement strand
AGCGAATCAAATCCTTGGTCATTAACCAATCAAAAACCTCATTCGGAATCCTTTCCTCATTCATAACATCTATTTTTATTTCAAAAACAATTCTACATTTTCAATTCTACTTCAACCCCTCACCCAATCTCTTCAACAAATAAAACAACCTCGACTTCACCGTTCCCTCCGCGATATTCATAATATCGGCAATTTCACTTATGCTTTTTTCGTGCTCAAAGCGAAGTGATAGCAACAACTGCTGATCAACATCTAGCCGCTTTAATCGTTCCTGAATGGCGTTCTCAAAAACAGATTTATCTATTTTTCTCGAAATATCCGGCCACGAAATTTCCTCCTGGAAAACCCGCTGCTCTATTATTTCTTTTCGACGTTTTTCATTGCGAATATCATTGCGAAAAAGATTGGTAGCCACAGCGTACAACCACGATGAAAACTTCCGATTCGAGTCGAATAGCTCCGGCTTTTCTAGCACCTTCACAAATAAATCTTGGGTAGCGTCGCGCGATTTAGGCTCGTCATAAAAGTATAATCGAAGAAAAAACCTATACATAGCATCGCAATACCGGTTATACAGTTCGATAAAAGCCTCTTTATCGCCTTTTTGAACGAAAAGCATCAACACCTCATCGGTTTGACTTTTATAATTCATCCAAGTATTTATTCCAGTATTTTTCGTGTCTTTCACTTCCCTTGGCAAGTTTACGAGCTAAAGCCATATACAAGCTACTTTTCGCCTCATCACCAGAACGTTTGTAATGTTCAATCAAATTCACTAAAGCAATGATGTAGTTCGTATTTATCAACTTCACCAAATCTTCGGAGACATCCTGATAAAAAGTTTCGTTCAAGTAATCGAGTAAATAAACCCGATCAAAATTCCTCTTGATAAAAGCGATGTTATCCAAATGAGAATCAGAATACAAGTAAGCCAATCCGGTTAAATAAAGATCGTCTTTTACTTGCTCAACATATTGAGTGCTCATGGCTGTTACGGCCACATACACCGGACGTTTTCCTGCATTTTTAGCCAAATGCCGCACTAAACTGTCTCGCATAATTTTAAAATCCTCATAATTCGTTTCCGGATCAACATCAAGCTCAGGAACTCCAAGCTCTTGAAAAAGAAGATTTCGTTGCTCATTAAAATAGAGAAAATTCACGTTTACCACTGTAACATCCGGGCGAAAATTCTTTCCCGCCTGCACCAGCCATGCCGGATAGGTATCGTTGTCTCCAGCGGTAAGCAAAATGGCATTTTTTTCCAAACCCGCCAAAACATTGTAATTATACTGCAACATTCCCGGCGACATCGTTCCTGATTCATACCAAAACCTCAGCAATTCATCGCGCTCTTTCATTTTCCTATTAAAATCATAGTAAAAAACAATATCGGGGTAATGCTCCAGATTCTTCGGCTGCAACTCATGCGCCCTGAGCAAGTAAGAAACTTTCTCCCTACTATTCCCGCTATTGTAATACATCAAGTAATTAAACTCATAAGAATCAGGAAGATGAACACCAAGCTTTTCAACAATCGCATTTAATCGCTTCATGCGTTTTTGCCCATTATCATCCGATTCATCAATCATTTTACAAAAACGATTCGCCTTGTAATAATTTACCCAAGCTTCGCCGTTTGTTGAGTCATTTCTCAATACCTCTCCCCAAAGCCGAATCTGCTCTTGATAGTAATCGTTGGATTCTTGAATTACGGCAATACTATAGATTTTCTCCGGAGTTTGACCAAAAGTCGCAATCTGACAGAGAACTGCCGCTAACAATAAAAGTTTCTTAGAATGTATCATATGCAAAAGAAGTTACGTGTTGATAATAGCATTACACGCGAAAACTCTTTGCGTTCATTTTTTATTTATCCCTGCCGGTTTGTGTATTACTTGAATATTTATGAGTGTGCCTAGTATGCAGGTCTTTATTGGGCATAACCGACTACCCCAAATACCCCCTCGCGTTGGCCATAAAAGCCATCATATCAACTTCGGTTTGCTCGCCGGAATGCATGTTTTTCAATTTAACAACGCGCTTGTTCAACTCTTCCTCACCTATCAATAAAACGAATTTGACGTTTCGGGTGTGGGCGTAGTCCATCTGCTTTTTCACGCGCACAGCTTGGGGATAAAACTCCGCAGCGATACCCTGTGCACGCAGTTTTGAAATCACATTGAACGTTGCTTCTCCGCAGCGATCGTCAAACTGAATTCCTAAAACTTCCGGGGCATTGAGTACGGTTTCCGGGAAGAGCTGCTTTTCTTCCATAACCAAATAGATGCGATCTAAGCCAAAGGAAATACCTACTCCGGGCACATCCTTTAAACCAAATATTCCGGTAAGATCGGCGTAACGTCCTCCCCCACCCAGAGAGCCAAAAGACGCGTCGAGGGCTTCAACCTCAAAGATGCAACCGGTGTAATAATCGAGTCCGCGTGCTAATGACGGATCGAATACCAACTCATTATTATTTTCGGACATGGAAGCCGCGAATTTTTCCAAAACAAAACGCACCTCATCCATACCGGTCGTATTTGGTAAAATTTCGGCAAAAGCTCCTAAGGCTTTATCAGTATCCAGTTTAAACAATTCGAGGAGTTTGGTGGCCTTTTCCTTTGGAACACCAATTTGCTCCCACTGCTCTACCACGCTTTCGGCGCCAATTTTATCGAGCTTATCAAGAATGGTACAGAAAGCGAGGAAGGAATCCGGAACATTTGTGTATTCGGCCATGCCTGCCAAAATTTGTCGGCTACTGATGCGAATGCGCACGGGGATATTCAACCGGGAAAAAACCGTGGCGTAAATCTGCATGAGTTCTACCTCCTGCCAAAGAGAATGCGCCCCAACCACGTCGGCATCGCACTGCACAAATTCACGGTAACGCCCTTTTTGGGGTCGATCGGCACGCCAAACGGGTTGAATTTGGTAACGCTTAAACGGCAACTTTACATCATTGCGATTGGTAGCCAAATAGCGAGCAAAAGGAACGGTGAGATCGTAGCGTAAGGCTTTATCAGACACCAAAGAACTCCATGTATTGGCATCACGCGACATATTCTCCGGAACCGATTTGAGAAAATCACCCGACTTCAATACACGAAAAATGAGTTTATCACCTTCATCGCCGTATTTACCGGTAAGGGTTTGCAGATTTTCCATGCTGGGCGTTTCCAGCGGACCGAAGCCGTAGGTTTCAAAAACCTCCCGAATTATGGAAACAATATATTGACGACGTGATACTTCTTCAGCCGAGAAGTCTCTCATTCCCTTGGCTATAGAAACTTTTGACATGGTTTTATTATTTTGTGCAAATATGCGGCTACTTGGCCTTGCCCTGCAAGCATTTCGACTTGATTGATTCAAATGTTTGCGACTTTATAAAAAAGTAAAAACGCAGACGGTTGTGCTTAAAATTCTCCACGATGGGTTCATCGTAAAAATACAGGGTAGCTAATCCGTGGGTTCTCAACTCAGAGTAGGTATCCATGATGATGCACGACAAATCCCTCTCGGAATACTTTTCAAATTTTGCATTGGTACGCAGTTTTGCATATACCATGTGCATGTAACTCTCGCCTACCTCGGCAGGATAAACGGAAAAATCGAGTTTGCTATACTCAGGATGATCCGTGTTATAAATCACTTTGAAATACTGCCCGGCTTCAATGGGCAGTCCGTTTTTACTCACGATTTCGTTGAAACTTTTCTTTACGTAAGAAGTTGATTCAAAAGGCACTCCATCTACGTAAAAGCGATAGGTTACATTTCGTGTATTGGCATTGGTGATTTTCGCATAAGTGTATTCCGTATTTCCACTACTTAGCTTAAAATTTTCGTACAAAAAATCGAAGGAAAAGAAAGAAATTCCAAAAACAACGAGGATAATAAAGTAGGTTGAGGCTCTTTCAACCGTTTCCAAATATTGCTGTTCCTGCATTTTTCGCACTCTTCTGGCGTATTCCCTAGCGCGTCGAATGCGTTCCCTACGCAGTTGATCTTGTCTTTCTTTATACCTCTCTCTGGCTGAGTAGGCGGCTCGTGAATTTGAAATTCGTCCGCTGATAATGGCTTGATACGCCTTTTGAATACGCTGGAAATGCTCTTTAGCGTTGGGCTCAGAGCTCACGTCGGGGTGATACTTTCGTGCCAATCGACGGTAAGCTTTTTTCACTTCCGTGATTGATGCATTCTCGTTTAACCCCAATATGGCGTATTCGTTTCGCACTTGTTTAATTTTCCAAACAATATTACAAACAAGATTTTTATATTGAGCGAAAATAGCAGAAAATAAAAAGAAATTTATTTCGCATGCCGTACTTTCGCGCCGTCATTTTTAACATAACAATCTTAACCCACTTATTTATCGCTTTCTAAGTGATTTTTAAGGCTAAATTATCAAAAACCTATGACTACTAATTCCACGTATCAGGAACATTTAGATCGTCAGATTAAAGCGGAAAAGAACGCTTCTGAGCTTATCCGCGCTACGCAAGACCTTTGGTATGACAAAGGAATTGAGTTGGTAATCTTCAGAAACAAGCTTTTCGACATCAAAACCAGTGAGGTGTTGAGTCATCACAACTACGCCGAAAAAGTTGTTGGCAAAGCTATTAAAATCGAAGATACTGCTCGTTTTGCAAGAATGCTTAATGAACTTGATTTGTGCCCCGCTCGCATGGATATCGGTCGTATCGTGTATGAGTGGCAAACAGAAGGCTCAAACTACGCCGACGAAAAAAGTTTCCTAGAAGCCAAATTAGCAAACTTCATCACAGCCGATAACAACGGAACGACCCCAAAAGATGTAGTGCTTTACGGATTTGGTAGAATTGGTAGATTACTCGCCCGCGAGTTGATTATCCAAGAAGGAAGAGGTGAGCAACTAAGATTGCGTGCCATCGTTACTCGCGACTCTAATCCAGACACCTTAGAAAAGCGTGCTTCCCTCCTACGTGTTGACTCTGTGCACGGTGCTTTCCCCGGAAGTGTTGAGGCCGATACCGAAAACAACGCCATCGTAGTAAACGGTCGTCCAATTTTGATGATTGCGGCTAACAACCCTGAAGATATCGACTATACGCAGTACGGAATTGATAATGCCTTGATTATTGACAATACCGGAGTATTCACCACGCGCGAAGCTTTGAGTCGTCATTTGCAAGCCAAAGGTGCCCACAAAGTATTGCTTACCGCGCCAGGAAAAGAAGTTCCCAACATCGTACACGGAGTAAACCAGAAAACGGTTGACCCAAATACGGAGGATATTTTCTCTGCGGCTTCTTGTACCACCAACGCTATTGTTCCTGTATTAAAAGTTATTCAGGATAATTTTGGTGTGGAAAAAGGCCATATCGAAACGGTTCACGCCTACACCAACGACCAAAACTTGGTGGACAACATGCACAAGAAATACCGTCGCGGGCGTTCTGCTGCCTTAAACATGGTCATCACCGAAACGGGCGCAGGAAAGGCCGTAGCCAAAGCATTACCTGAGTTGGCAAATAAACTTACCTCTAACGCCATTCGCGTACCCGTACCTAACGGTTCGTTAGCAATTTTGAACCTCCAGGTAAACAAGGGCACTACCGTAGAAGAAGTAAATGAAGCCCTTCGCAAAGCCGCTCTTTCTGGTGACTTGGTGGAGCAAATCAACTACTCCATTTCAAACGAATTGGTATCAAGCGACATCATCGGAAACTCTTGTCCTTCCGTTTTCGATAGCTGCGCAACCATCGTTCACGAAGACGGGAAAAGCCTCGTACTTTATGTATGGTACGACAATGAGTACGGTTACAGCCGTCAAGTTGTGCGCTTATCGAAGTACATTGCACAAGTTAGACGCAAGAGCTATTATTAATAGCAGTCTGTAAAGACCGATAGTAAACTCGCCCGAAAATGTCATTAGATGTTTTTCGGGCGATTTTTTTATGCTACATTTACCCCTATGCAAAGAATTCTTAGTACTGCCCTACTGTTACTCAGTTTAAACGTGTTGGCACAAGGGGAAAAAAAAGTAAATGCGAGTCTCTACGATGGTTTCGCCGTTATAGGATATGTTGACCAAGGTGGATTTTTAAACTTCACAGGGCCTAATATCAATGCCGAATACGGTAACTCAAAGTTTGTTTTAGGCATGTTGCCCTCGCTGCGTTTCAAGCAAGATAAGGGCACACCGCGCAACTCCTTTATTACTCCCAACCTTGGAATTGGACTTACTTACAGTTATAAATACTACGCCATACAAATTCCATTTTATTACAACCCAAAAACGGCTACAGCTAATGGGCAGTGGTATGTGGGGGTTGGTATTGGTGTGAGGTTGAATGCATTTAATTAGTAAAAGTAATAAAGTCTCCAACCTAAACCTCAAAAAATCGATATTGCATACTTCCTTCCTCACAAACGACTTGAGTGATACTCGTGGTTCGAACTTTATTCTCACGATTCATGATTATATCTACCGTTTTATCATCGGTAAATGAATGGGTGTGAAAGTCAAACATGTCTTCTTGATCAAAAGGTGCTCGCTCCATTTTCCACTGGTTAAACCACTTCTGTCGCTGCGATTTCATTTCCTCCGTGTATAGCATGGATGAACTCCAAATATGAGATTCGTCTTTGGAAAAGGTGTTTACAATGACTTCTTCTCCCGTCCATATTAATTGAAAAATTCCGCTAGGCTCTACAGAAACAATGGTGAAGGGCTCAATACCTGAAAAGTTGTATTTTCGGGCAAACTCCTCCAAACCTGCATGTAAATAAAGATCGAGGTGAACAATACCGCGACTCATGCGGTAGGGCAATTTCCTTTCGTGCCTGCGCAATCCTCCATTGAGCAAACTACTTACTCTATCCTCATCGTTACTCACTAGCCAACTTCCTTGTGATTGCTCATCTTGCGGAAAAACGAGTTCCACACCTTGATATACTTGCTTTTTAGGCTTTAAGGCTTTTCTATGCGGGGCCTCATCCCTACTCGATGTCAAAATAAACCCCTCACGAAGAGGGGTATATGTTAGTGTACACATGATTAAAAACGCTTAGTTTCTCAATGGCTTTCCTGTTTGTAACATGTGTTGAATGCGCTCCATGGTTTTTTTCTCGGTACAGAGCGATAAGAATGCTTCGCGCTCCAAATCGAGCATATAGCGCTCGCTCACATCTGTTGGCTCACTCAAATCTCCACCAGCCATTACGTAGGCGAGTTTCTTGGCCATTTTTACCTCGTGTTCGGAAATGTAGCGACCTTCAAGCATTTGGTGGATACCCACTTCAAACATACCCAAGGCTTGTCTTCCCAAAACCCGGAACTTCTCTTTGGCCGGCATCGTGTATCCTTGTTCGGCAAGCGCTACGGCCTTGGCCTTGGCATCTGCTATGAGTCGCTCACGATTCATGGTGATGGCGTCACGACCGCGGATGACGAAACCATTTTCAAAGGCTTCTTCCGCCGAGGTGGAAACTTTTGCCATGGCGATTCGGTAGAAATTTTCACGAAGTACGTTCAACTCCACATCGTCTTTCACGTAGCGAAGTGCCGACCTGCGTGTAAGTTCTTTGGTTCCTCCACCACCGGGAATCACTCCTACGCCAAATTCTACCAAGCCCATGTAAGTTTCACCGGCAATTTGCACCGCATCGGCGTGTAGGGTGAGTTCACAGCCGCCTCCCAAAGCCATTTGGTGTGGGGCTACAACCACGGGAATGGTAGAATAGCGCGCCCGCATCATGGTGTCTTGGAAATACTTTATACTAAAGTTCAGCTCATCATACTCCTGTTCTACAGCCATCATAAATACCATCATCAGGTTAGCACCCACACTGAAATTGGCACCCTGATTGGCAATGACTACTCCACGGAAGTCTTTTTCGGCTATTTCAATTCCCTTATTGATTCCGCTGAGAACACCACCTCCAAGTGAATTCATTTTTGAACGGAATTCAATATTTAAAATTCCGTCACCTAAATCAATCACCGCACACTCATTATTGCTCCAAACCGTTTTTGTATCGCGTAAATGATCGAGGATAATCAAACCTTCTAAGCCAGGTGTAGGTACAGATTTTTTCGACTGAATATCGTAATACTCAAGCTTGGAGTCACGAAGTTGGTAAAAAGACTTTTGTCCGCCTTCCAACATTTCCACCACCCATTTGGCGGGCTCATGACCTTCATCACGCATCATTTTCACGGCGCGTTCAACGCCGATGGCATCCCAGATTTGGAAGGGACCATGCTGCCAACCAAAACCGGCGCGCATTCCCTGATCAATACGGAACAATTCATCGGAAATTTCGGGAATACTGTTACTTACGTATTCAAACAGTGCCGAAAAACTCTTGCGATAAAATGCTCCTGCTTTATCCTTACCACTACAAAGCACTTTAAATCGGTCGGCTACTTCGTCTATGGTTTTGGTGAGTTCTAAGGTGGCAAATTTGGCTTTTTTCTGCTTAACGTATTCCAAGTTTGACAAATCCAAGCTCAAGATTTCACTGCTACCATCGTCATTTTTCACCTTTTTGTAAAAACCCTGACCCGTTTTTGAACCAAGCCACTGATTCTCCATCATTTTTTCAATAAAGGGAGGCAGAGCAAATACTTCAGTGCCCGTGGCTTTATGCAAACCGTTGGCAACGTGTACTAGTGTATCTAGACCTACCACATCACAGGTTCTAAACGTAGCCGACTTTGGTCTGCCAATAACCGGTCCGGTGAGCTTATCAATTTCTTCCACAGAAAGCCCAAAGTCTTTGATTCCGTGAAATAGCGACATGATAGAAAAAATTCCGATGCGATTAGCGATGAAAGCGGGGGTGTCTTTACAAAGTACCGTTTGCTTACCTAAATACCTATCGCCATATTGCATAAAGAAGTCAACAACCTCGGGATCTGTTTTTGGCGTAGGGATAATTTCAAGTAAAGGCAAGTATCGCGGAGGGTTGAAAAAGTGCGTCCCGATGAAGTTCTTTTGAAAATCTTCCGAACGCCCTTCAAGCATCAGATGGATAGGGATACCACTGGTGTTGGAACTGATTAATGTTCCGGGTTTGCGATGTTTTTCAACCGAATCAAAAACTGTTTTTTTAATATCTAAACGCTCTACCACGACTTCGATAATCCAGTCGCAATCTGCGATGCGGTGCATATCATCTTCAAAATTGCCGGTAGAAATGCGCGACGCAAAAGTGCTAGAGAATATGGGTGAAGGATTGCTTTTTAGGGCGGTTTGCAAACTTGTATTGACAATTCGATTACGAACATCTTTGTCTTCCAAAGTTTTTCCTTTTTTCTCTTCTTCAGGTGTAAGTTCACGGGGAACAATATCGAGTAAGATGGATTCCACGCCAACGTTAGCAAAATGGCACGCTATTCGAGACCCCATAATACCTGAACCTAAAACAGCTACCTTGTTAATTATTCGCTTTTGCATGCTTTATTATTTTTATTGTGAATTTACGATTCAATCATGAAGCCGTAAAGGTATAAAAAAATTGTATGCATGCATAATAGTTGGGTGATTTTTAAGGATGTTTTTGCTTTGAAAGTATTTTACAAAAAAAATAAAGAGGCTAGGGCTTTTTTTGGTAATTTCGCCACGCCAAAACAATTGGTTTTTTTACTACTCACGATTCTGCGTATGTCTTTATTCCCCAACATAAAAACGAAAAAACGAAGTGCTGCAAGGCATGTAGTTTCTCAAGTTCTTACTCTTTCTTTATTTATTTCGGGATTTTTGCTTTCAAATGAGGCTGAAGCACAAATTACAAGAGCGGTAGTAAAAGCTCCTTCCGGCATGAACGTGCGCACCTTAGCCGATACAAGATCGAGAGTTCTAAAGCGCGTTAACTACCTCGATACCATTACCATTAACATAGAAAAACTCGCTCCACTCACTATTGATACAGTTAGTGGTCACTGGCGTAAAATATATATAACACAGAGTCAGTCGGGATATATCTGGGATGGGTATTTAGAGATATTATCTTCAGCAAAAGTTGAGACTAATATTCAAGAGTTTGAACGCCCCCTTACGCGTTTTGACTCCCTCAAGCTTGCCCGCGAAAGGGAGCGTTTGGCAAAATTAGACAGAGAGAATGCGGATACAAAAGTTACTCTTGTAGAAGAAGAAACCACCCAAGAGGTTTCCCCGCAAGAGGCGAGTTCTTCAGGGATTAAAGCTTTTGATAGCCTTGCTTCAACCGGTCAAATTACCAGAGAACAAAACATTGATTTACCAAGAGATAAGAAGCCTACTCCACCCGTCGAGGTAAAACCCACTCCTCCTAGGGATAAAAAGCCCGCTCTTCCTACAGAAAACAAACAACCGGTTCAAATTGCAAGATCGGATGAAAATAGAAGCAAGTCCGAAATGCCTATGCGCTTGCTCTTAGAAACCTACAATTACTGCGGAAATGTTTCAGATATCGACGTAGGAACCTATTGGTGGTGGGCTTTTATTCCTGATGAAAATTTTATTATACCCAAGCGAACAGAAGTACTTGTACAATTAAGCAACAACCGCTTGAGTGACAATTATGAATTTGATATTGTCACAAACCTCGACGAAAGAAGTTACTTCTTAATTGGGATGCCGTTAAACATCAACTTCCTTTCTAGTTCAATATCCAATCCGGAAGTTCGACTGCAAAACCTAGGCAGAAAAGTTATGCCCGGAATCAACTTTCCGGTTTCAAATAGAGTTTCCCTTTACGCACTTGGTAATGTGACCGATTTGGAAGAAAGATGTCCGGAAGTGGAAAACTATAAACTCTTCGCGCGAATTGATGAAGATCTGAAAATAGATTTATTAAGCATAATGCCTAAAGCTGTTGACTGTCCAATTCCGGATTTATACTTTTACGGCGACTTAAATGATGACGGTTTACCCGAAATGATTTTTGTATTCACGGGAGAAACTAAGAATCACTTTTACCTACTTTGGAGCGATTACCGCGATAAAAGTTATTCGGTAGTTGGCAGCTTTGAAATGAAGGACTGCGATTAAAACTATCACTTTAAGTAAGGAATCATAATACACTAAAAGCAAATTTATTGCATGAAAAAAGATATTCACTTTAACAAAAACGAAGACCAATTGAGGTTATTGGTTTCCGAAATGAAATCAAGACTAAAAGAAGTATCACTAGGAGGTGGAAAAAAGAAGATTGAAAAGCTGCACGCACAGGGAAAAATGACCGCCCGTGAGCGCATCTCCTTTCTCTTCGATACAGATAAAAGTCAAATCGAAATTGGAGCTTTTGCCGGAGAAGGTATGTATGCCGAACACGGTGGCTGTCCTTCCGGTGGCGTGGTCGTAGTACTCGGATATATTCGTGGAAAAATGTGCCTAGTTGTGGCCAACGACGCCACCGTAAAAGCCGGTGCTTGGTTTCCCATCACCGGAAAGAAAAATCTTCGTGCGCAGGAAATAGCTATGGAAAATCGTATTCCCATTATCTATTTAGTGGATAGCGCCGGGGTGTATTTACCCATGCAAGATGAGATTTTCCCCGATAAAGAAAATTTCGGTCGCATCTTTCGCAATAACGCGTGGATGTCGTCGCGCGGCATTACCCAAATCGCGGCCGTTATGGGTAGTTGTGTAGCCGGAGGAGCCTATCTCCCTATTATGAGCGATGAAGCATTGATTGTGGATAAAACCGGCTCTATCTTCCTTGCAGGTTCGTATTTGGTAAAAGCCGCTATTGGGGAAGACATCGACAATGAAAGTCTTGGAGGCGCTACCACACACTGTGAGATTTCGGGTGTAACCGACTATAAGAGTCCTAATGATAAAGAAGCGCTCAAGACCATACAAAACATCGTAGATAAAATTGGTGACCACCCCACAGCAGGCTTTAACCGTGCCGCTTCTGCCCCACCCAGTAAAGACGAAAACGATATTTACGGCATCCTCCATCCCGAAAATGCCAAGCCCTTTTCTACACGTGAAATCATTGATCGTCTGGTAGATAATAGCGAGTTTGAAGAATACAAGGCCGGATACGGAAAAACCATCATTACCGGTTACGCCCGCATCGATGGTTGGGCAGTAGGTATTGTGGCCAATAACCGTGAACTGCAAAAAACCGCCAAGGGTGAAATGCAATTTGGTGGAGTAATCTACTCCGATTCGGCAGATAAGGCTACGCGATTTATTGCAAATTGCAACCAAAAGAAGATTCCCCTCGTATTCCTGCAAGATGTTACCGGATTTATGGTAGGCTCTCGCTCTGAACACGGTGGTATAATCAAAGACGGAGCTAAAATGGTGAATGCCGTGAGCAATTCCGTGGTACCAAAATTCACCGTGATTATCGGAAATTCCTACGGCGCTGGAAATTACGCCATGTGTGGAAAAGCTTATGACCCACGACTGATTGTGGCTTGGCCAAATGCCAAACTTGCCGTAATGGGCGGAGCACAAGCGGCGAAGGTTTTACTGCAAATTGAAAAAGCCTCCCTCAAAGCCCGTGGTGAAGAAATCAGTGAGGAGAAGGAAAATGAACTCTTGCAGCGCATTCAGAGTCGCTACGACAGTCAGACCTCACCTTACTACGCAGCCGCGCGACTCTGGGTAGATGCCATTATCGATCCTCTCGATACGCGCAAATGGATTAGCATGGGGATTGAAATGGCCAACCATGCGCCAATCGAACGAGCCTACAATCCGGGCGTAATACAGGTATAGCGCGATGCTAGGCCTTGCGCTTCATCTGCTTCGCTGCCAAAGCACCCGCAATGCGGTATGGGGAGAAGTATTGCGCGAGTCTCCCCCCACTCCGGAGCGACTCAAGCGTATGCGGCAATTGGCCACCTTTGCGGCGGTTGGCGCCTATCCCCATGTAATACTGCGAGGATTTCCCTTGAGTGCACACGAACGCCAGTCAATCGCGCTTTTCGGAGCCGCCACCGCCCTAGCCGATGACCTCACCGACGTGCAGAAGCTGGACTTAGCTAGAATGCTGGCTCTGGCGCGCAATGAAGTCAATCCGGAAAATGAGTTGGAAATACAAACCCACAAACTCTTCCAGGCAGGTTTAGATCTCCATCCGCGAAAGGATGTTTTTTTAGAAGTTCTAAATCGTGTACTTCGAGCTCAGGATACATCGAAGCAGCAAGAGAGCGAAATTTCGCTTGAAGAAAGTTGGAATATCGCCAAGGAAAAAGGCGCTGCGGCGAATCTGCTTTTTCTCTACTTCATGCACCACGAGCCTTCTAAGGAAGAAGTTCATCTGGCCGAAATCACCGGAGAAGCCCTGCAACTGCTTGACGATATTTTTGATTTATATGAGGACTTGCAAGCCGGGATCAACACGCCCGTAATTTGCTCAGGAAGTATTAAAAAACTTCGGGAAATGTACCGAGATGCATTGGAAAAGCTGAACCAATCATTAAAGACTTTGCCCGTTTCCGCGCACAAACAATCCCAAGCCGCAAAACACTGGCGTTTTATCTTCAAGCGCGGCTTCATCGCGCTTGATCAGTTTGAATTGTTCTGCAAGAAAACCAACCAAGCCTTCCCCCCCACTTCCTACACCCGCCCCGACCTTATTGTGGATATGGAAAAGCCGGGGAATATTTGGAGGAATGTTTTTGGGATGGGGGAAGTTGGGGTTGGGAAATAAAACGCTGTGAAACTTCGTTGAGTTGAAGTGTTTGTCCGGTTGTTTAGTAAGTATTGTTTCGCTTAAGTTGATGTATTGCTTTTGATTTACTTGTTTGGCTGGCGTATATTTGCAAGTATCTGAAGTGACTTTAAAAACCATAAACGATTCTGACAATGAAGTTTAGAAGTCTGGGAAAGGAAATAAGTGAAGTGAAGTGAAAAAATGTCACGTATTGGCCTATCCAGATTAGCTAGGTACTTCAATAAAAACATATAGTATGAAGGAAGTAACGCTTAAAATACCAGACAATAAACTAGGCTTCTTTATGGAGCTTATAAAGCAATTGGGCATTGAGGTTTCCGAGGAAGTGGAAATCCCCGAAGAACATAAAACCATTGTAAGAGAGCGAATCAAGACCACTAATTCCGATGATTTAATTCCTTGGAAAGAAGCCCGTGAGCAACTCACCTTTAAAGGTTAGTTAAACTAATGGATTTTACCCTAGTTATTGCCCCTAAAGCTATTCAGGATATTCAGAAAGCCATAGACTATTATGACGGGCAGCAGACCGGGCTTGGCAAAAGATTTGAGGCAACATTAAACAAACACTTGCTCATCCTTGAAAACAAACCCTTCTTCCATATACGTTATGATAATGTCCGCTGCCTACCGTTGAAGAAATTTCCCTATATGATTCATTTTACCATTAACCAGGATCAGAAAGTTGTTACTGTATGGGCAGTGTTTCACACCTCACTTAATCCGAAAAAGTGGCAGGGAAGGCAGTAAAGCCCATCAATAGAGGTATAATCACTATTTTTCTATTGGTGTAAATATGCAAAAAATTTTGGGTGTAGATGAGGCTTTGCGAAACACATTATCTATCCATTAAAAATCAATTTACTTCGAAATTTGGGAGAGATTTTATAAAAAAATATGGGAGGTAGCCCAGGCGCAGATCAGAAAGTGTACACTCCAAATAAAAGCTAAAAAACGCTGTAAATCTTCGCGGCTTCTCAGTGCATTTTGTGAAAAAGCTATATCACAATGGAGTACAAAGAATCTGCAAAGAATCACAAAGTTTTTAATGTTCATCTAGAATGTAAACCAAAGATTCCCGAAAATTACTTATCGGGAATCCATGGTTTTCAGAATGAGCATAACTAAGCTATCGGACTTTCTACACGGGCATTATCTAAAATGAAAATATCCCGGTATTATTCCCGCACTAAATTCACCCATTTTGCTACCGCTTGGGCTGTAATAGGTAACTTTTCCCGCCGAAGCAAAATCTTTGGCATCTCCACAGAAAATGTTACCACTAACGGGATGAACGCCTAAGCTGTAAAAATTCACCCCGCTTACGAAGGGAGATGAAGGTAATTCAGTGTCGCTGGTACTCATGGAGTAAACTGTTCCGCCATAGGTGTTTTCCAACCAGTACAGCGTGGTTTTATTGGGTGAAATGGCCATTTTACCGGGTGCCTGAGAAGGATTGGTAAAATCCATTCGCGCCAAAACTTGTCCTTGCGAACTCAGCTTAAACAATGCTCCGGGCTTATCATTGGTTGGGTCGCTCCAGTCTTTTTCTCCGCTGCACATCACCCAAATATTACCTTGCGCATCTTCTACCAAACTATTGGGTGCACCGGTAAGGGTTACAGTTGAAGTTACAGATTTTGAACTTAGGTTAATGATACTTACCGTGCTATCTACACCAAATCCTCCGGGATTGACCACCCATAGGTTGTCTCCCGTTCTCAACATTTTATCGGGACCAAGACCAGTAGCAACAGAGGTCTCAATGTTCCAATCGTTTGTGCTGATAAAGTGAATCTCATTCTGCGACCAGTCGGAAACCAACAAATAATCGCCACTTTGTAGAGCATATCGAGGTGAAGCTACCTCATCAATGGTTTCGATCAATTCGGCATTTTTATCCGTGATGCGAATTAATCCCGAATTATTGGCTACAAAGGCAAAACCCTCCCCTACGTCGGTGATAGACTGAAAAATATTACCTACTGGTACTCCATTGGCCTCTAGGAACACATCTTCTTTCAGTGATTTTGTGGCGGGATCATACACAGAAAGACTTCCGTTTCCTGAGCCAAATGGACCTTCATTGGCCACCATTACACCACTCAGACCATCGGTTGAAGTTCCTCCACCATTTCCTCCGTTATCGTCATCGGAACTACAAGCAACGCCTAATCCTAAGGCGATGAAAAACAAAAAACTACGAGATATTTGTTTCATAAAAATTAAAAATTGTGCTTCCCTTCATATTTCGTTTTTTGAAAGAAAGCGGGTTAAACGAATCATTTGAAAAAGTCGTAATTGATTCCAACGAAATAGTGGAAGCCCGGCATAGGGCGTCCCAATTGCAGTTGAAATTGCGTGTTGAGTAGGTTTTCAGCATTGATTGAAAATCGCCAATCGCCATTTTTGGTTGGTAGGCTACGCTGAATACTTGCAGCAAAAATGAGTGATTGAGGAATGTTTGCGTGACGAAAGTGATCGGGAAGTCCAAACATTTCACTCAAATAACGATAACGCACGGAAACATCCCATTTATCGTAAAGAAAGAATAAGCTGTGTGATATTCGGTAGATAGGCTGATAGATGAGTTGAAGGTTGGCGTAAGGGTCACCCTCCCCCACCCCATAGGCTCTACCACCGGCGGCTCTAAGCTGACTTCCGATTTGCGCTTTCTTATGAATACTATGTTTGTAATCGTGGGAAAGCTCTAAGCCATAGGCACGAACTTCCCTTAAATTTGTTGCCGACCAGAAAGGGCCGATGCTTGGACGCCATTGGATGTAGTTGCGGGTATGCGAGCCGTAAGCCGTAATACTTAGGCGATGTTTTGTAGTGGAGTGAATCACCGAAAACTCCAAAACATCATTATCTTCAGGCAAAAGATCGGGATTACCCACCGGCTCCCAATATAGGTGATTGAGTGTAGGAATGCGGTAGTTACGTGAATATCTGCCCTCTAGTTTCCATGCGTCATTAAGGTGATACCGATTGGTAAAGGCTCCCGATATTGGTGGGTCAAAACCGTTTACCCATTCTTGTCGCAGACTCAGCTCAGCATCGTACCTATTACTCACTTCATACGCTACTTCACCGAACAACCCAAACCAAGCTTGGAAATTATCACCGCTGAGATTTTCTCCCGGGGAAAATGCGTAAGTAAAATTGCTACCGGCTTTGTAGCGGAGTTTACCCTTTTTCTCATACCAATGATATTCAGCAAAGTGCGAACGCGCAGGATTGTAACTTTCGATGTCGGGCAAGTTTTGCTTGTACCATTGATCGGTAAAAAAGTAGGAATACTGAAAGAGTTGACCGCTTTGCGCATTTCGTTTGTGCGAATATGATAAGGAGGCAACGGCATTGCGGTCTTCTAAACTCGCAGTTTGTCGTTGATTTCCACTGATGGTGGGTGGAATTTCCGTGAATTTATCCATCAGCCATAAATTGGCTTCTACTCGGTGTTTGTTGTTGATACGAAAACCCAATTCCTGCATGAAATGACGTTGGTTGTAAGCCGCATTTTGCAGTGGACGGCGCTCTCCGTGCAGCGGCTGAAAAAGATAATCGTTATCGCTGCGTTGCCAGAGAAACTTAGAGGATGAATACCATCGTCCGGAGTTGAATTGGGCGCTGTACAGTTGTTGGAAATAGCCAAAGCTTCCCGCGGTGGTATTGTGTCGTAAGTGGAAATCGTGCTGGGCTTTATTTGAACCAAGAAAAACGTTTCCACCTAAACTTCCGTTACCTACCTGCGCCGAAGCTCCGGTGTGTAAAAGAGAAACATCGTCAAAGAGAAGAGCGGGCACCAAAGAAAGGTCGAGCATGCCCAAAGCGGGATGATTGAGTGGTACACCATTCCAAAAAATCCGCACCTGCTCGGCGTTATTACCTCTGTGGGCGGCGGTGCTCACGAGTCCGGGACCGTACGAAAGCACAAACCAATGAGAATTCCATTGCAGCACATCCGATAAGAAAGTAGGCGGCGTGCGCTGGAGGGCTTCGGAACTGATTTTTTCTAACTGGGAAAAATGCGACTGGAGACGAACCTGGTCGGCAATAACCACAACTTCCTTCAGGGAGTCGTGTTTTAAATCTGTCTGCGCCAGACAGAGATTGACCAAAAAAAGTAGGCATAAGGCAGCAATAAGCCTATGGCCCTTACTAGGGTTTGTCATACTACCTGATCCTTTATTCCCGAAGGATGGTTTAAAGTTAATACTATCGATCAGGCAGGTCTTCTGACTTCCCACGGAATGCTAGTAGCACTGCATTTAGCCTTCCCAGATTTTCATCCAGTGACAAAATGCTCCGTATGTAATGGGTTACAGCTGCGGGTAC
>JBHYFA010000047.1:0-5374 GCA_051859825.1 Schleiferiaceae bacterium | reverse complement strand
ACAGGATTCCCTATTAATGCTCGCGCAGCCTGAGCGGGGCAAAAGTAGTATGAAAAACGATATCTTTTTCAAAAAATAGAACTAGGCATATAAAAACGAAATTTTAAGCCTGCCAAATAGAGTGAATTTCCGTAATCAAACCCATCAAAGGGAGTCAAATAGGTAACATAGGGAGTTATTAATGTGTTTGGTTTAATCTTGATTGGAAATTCACATTGAAAATATAAATATGGATAATAATCGCCTTCTCTATAATACATTAAACCTCCAATTGAAAATGCCTGGCTGAATGTTTCCATTCGATTAAAATTATAGCCAAGCCCCACTTTTCCAAAATTGTTTGGACGATTAATATCACCTGTAAAATCATCACTATTCCAAAAAATACGACCCGATGCTACCTCCAAGCTAGCAAAAAATTTATTATCTCTTCCGAACTCTTTTGCAAAACTACCATGAAGAAATAATGCTGTAAAATCTTCATTTTGTCGAATCATAGAAGAACCTGCAATACCAAGTTCATAATACACTTTATTTTCCCGCATATCGGGCTTTACTTTCTTCTTCTTAGCAATATCTTCTTCACGTACAATTACAATGTCACCATTTCCCAATTGCACTTCATAATACGTATTAAAAACCATCCTTACTACAAAGCCACGAACTTGATCTCCATTTTTTAAATCAAATTGTGAGATAAATAATCCCCCTTCATCTGGAAGAAAATATTGATTCTGCGCGTGCATTTGAATCATTGAAAAGAAAAGGAAAAGAACAATCAATTTACATTGAGAAATAAACTTGGTTTTCATAATTATTAGTTTTTGTTGTTGAAGTGAAACATTCATAATCATTTATAGGTGCGATCCATGACCTAAAAAATTCTTTATGGAAGAAACTAATTTTAGGTTGTCCATAAAGACAATGTGGCTGATCTAGCAAGCTTAAGAGCGAGGCTTGCGACCCCGGTAGCTTACTTTAAAGACAGACACTAATCAATAGGATTCATCATCAAAAGCTGCGGAAACCCTATTTCATAAACGCGAAAACATAAGCCAAAAATCAGGCGATGATTGTCATCGTGGCGACTGAAATATTGGTACTTAGCAAAAAATGCAATACTATTTTTTCTACCAATAGAAAACTCAATATCATAATGCCCTCCAAAAACGTAAGGATAATATTTATGTTCATTCATCAGGTATTTCAATTCGGTGCCAAGTCCCGGCCCGGCTGAGATTGTATGAGTAATTTTGCTCATGCGATTAAAACGTTTTCCTAAAAGTAACTCAGCAGAAAAATAATTCAATAAATCTCCATCAATCTTTGTTAGATATTCCAATCCAAATTGAATGGGTAATGAAACAACAAAATCATGCTTAGGAAGCTCCCAATTTAAATCATAGACAAAACCTAAAGTTGGTAAAAAAACTTCTTTTCTATATGATGCTACATGAAATCCTAATCCCCTATAAAAGGTATAATCTCGCCTATCTGGAATAACCCAAGCCACCTCTTCTACGTCTTCCTCACGAAAAGAATAAACATTTTTATTTCTCGTTACAACTGAATATCCACCCTCTTCATTGATAACTTTTCCACGAAAAACTTCATTAGACTTAGTTACAACTTCGGTTGGATAAATAGGATATATACTCGCAATGAGTCTTTGATAGCCTGTTTGTGAAGAATCATACTGTATGTTTCTAAATTTTCCAGATGGAACGAAAAACTGTGCTTGAACCTTGGTGAAAACCAAACTTACAGCTATCAGCAAAACGAATTTGAAATAATTTGCTCTCATCATACTAGAATAGATTTGATTGAGCAGCAAATATAGTAAGAAAAATCTTTCGTGCAAATGTTTTTGTAAGATTTATTGCAAAAAATTTTTATTACCCTAAAATCTTAGGAATCGCTGTAAGTATGACACCTATTAAAGAATAGTAAAGTACTGGATTTGCATTCTAAAGGATTTGGAAACAACTATTCAACAATTTTCTACTCAATTACCCCGCTTCCCAGCAGAACATCATCTTTATACCAAGCAGCAAATTGTCCGGGAGTTATGGCCTTTTGTGGTTCATTAAACCAGAGATAAATGATTGCATTCTTACGAATTAATGTGGCAGGTTGTAAAGGTTGACGATAACGAATACGCGCCATAACTTCTAATGTTGATTCTTCTTGAAGAGGATTGTCTCCACCGGGCCAATTATCCGTCCCTTTCTCAATGCGCAATCCCTGACGCAGTAATGCCGGATGATCTTCTCCTTCGGCTACATAAACGATATTTTCCTTGGTGTCAATACCCACCACAAATAGCGGCACTTTACGTCCACCTACTCCAAGACCTTTTCGTTGGCCGATGGTGTAAAAATGTGCGCCGTCATGCTGACCTACTTCGCGAGATTGATCGAATGGCATTTCTGGCTGAAGATAAAAAACATCCTGCGAGGCGTCAATTTCTGTTGGAAAATATTCGTAATCTCGGGGTACTTCCATTATTCGACCTTTCTTTGGTGCAAGTTGTTGTTGGAGAAAAACGGGGAGTTTGACCTTGCCTACAAAACACAATCCTTGGGAGTCTTTCTTAGCCGCAGTGGGCAAACCAATTTTTTCGGCAATGGCGCGAACTTCTGACTTTTGCAAGTCTCCAATGGGAAAGAGAGCCCGTTGCAGTTGTTCTTGAGAAACTTGGCAAAGAAAATAACTTTGGTCTTTATTGCGGTCTAAGCCACTGAGTAATTCCACCCTACCGTCTGGAGTTTCACGTCGCCGACAGTAATGGCCGGTAGCTACAAAATCAGCATTGAGTTCGAGGGCGGCATTGAGGAATGCGTCGAATTTAATTTCGCGATTGCACAAAACATCAGGGTTGGGTGTTCTGCCTCGCTCGTATTCATTAAACATATAGTCAACGATACGCTCCTTATATTCATGACTGAAATCCATTACTCTAAATGGTATTCCGAGATGCTCTGCCACGAGCATGGCATCGTTGCTATCGTCGATCCACGGACATTCATTATTAATCGTCACCGACTCGTCGTTCCAATTACGCATAAAAATGCCAATCACCTCGTGACCTTGCTCTAAAAGCAAATGTGCAGCCACCGAGCTATCTACTCCCCCCGAAAGTCCTACAACTACTCGCGCCATGTATTAATATGTATGTTCTTTTGTCAATTTTCCGTAACGATATTCTTCGCGTTTTTCTGGTCGTCCTTCCTCATTAAAGAAAATCCAAACCCCGTGCTTTTCCCCTTCATGATATTTTCCCTGCGCTAATTTTTTACCGTTATAATTAAAAATAGTAACATCACCGTGCAGCAAATCGTTTTGGTATGAACCTTTGCGCTGAAGTTGCCCGTTTTCAAAATATTGAGCATAGGGTCCGTGCATTTTTCCATTGTCAAAAGTAACTAACTCCACTACGTTTCCGTTGGAGAAGTAGGTGGTTTTCTCACCGTGAAGCACTCCGTTGTTGTAGGTCTCGCGCGACATTACCTCCCCATTTCGATTGTAAAACGTCCATACACTATCGCGCTGATTATTATTATACACTCCCTCAGCTATGATTTGTCCTCGTTCGGTAAACTGCTTGCTGTAGCAAACTCCCGTTTCGGCACGAAAAACGTTTTCGCTAAAAAGTTTGCCATTTTCAAAATAATATCTAAACGTACCCACCGGAATATCGTTCTTAAACTGTCCTTCGTAGCGCAGAGTTTTACCGTTGGCATGAAACTTTTTCCATGCTCCTTGCTTGCGACCTTGCGCATCAGTTTGATTGGGTTGCGCCCAAGAGTGAGCCATAAGGAGGCTAAAAGTAACGATAAAAAGAAAATGCTGTTTCATGGAGAAATACTTAAACAGTTAAAATTGAGCACGATAAGAATCATCTCTGAAAAAAACGTGCCGTAGCGAAAGTACAATACAACAAGACAAATTTCTTTCCACAAATTGAAAGAAGTTTATTTGCGTGATTCATAGTATTAAACGATATTTGCGGCTTGAAATTTTGTTCATTTGTGAACGCTTTAAAATATTTCACCTGAACTATAAAAAGTTCGTGTTTATTTTTTCGCATCACATGTTAGTTAACCGGGTTTTGGACCCTTCTAAAACAATTAACGTATGCCAGTACGTATTCGTCTTCAAAGACACGGACGCAAATCTTACGCGTTTTTCCACATTGTGGCTGCCGACAGCCGCGCTCCCCGTGATGGTCGTTTCATCGAGAAAATCGGTGTTTACAACCCCAACACCAATCCTGCTACCATCGATCTAGATTTCGACGCTGCTTTGCGTTGGGTTCAGAACGGTGCACAGCCAAGTGACACCTGCCGTGCTATTTTGTCTTACAAAGGCGTAATGCACAAGAACCACCTTTTAAATGGTGTAAAGAAAGGTGCTTTCACCGCTGAAGATGCTGAGAAGAAATTCGAAGCTTGGATGGAGTCGAAGCACGGAGCTATCGAGGGTAAAAAATCTGGTTTGGCTGAAAAAGCCGCTGCTGAAGCTGCCGCCAGATTAGAAGCCGAGCGTAAACGCAATGAAGAGCGCGCTGCTGCTCTTGCCGCTAAAGAGGCAGAAGCCAGCGCTGAAGAAGCCCCTGTTGAGGATGCTCCGGCAGAAGAAGCCGAAGCTGAAAAATCAGGTGAAGCCTAATTTTTGCAACAATGGCCATCCTAGTGATGGCCATTTTTTTCTTACTCATGGACAAAGAATCTTGTTTTGAACTGGGGCACATCGTTCGTAAACATAGCTTTAAAGGCGAAGTAGTAGCCCGTTTTGATACCGACGCTCCTGAAAACTACGCCGATTTAGAAGCACTGTTTATCGAGCAAAAATCCCAGCTTATCCCCTACTTCATTGAAAAACTCAGTCTTCTTCCCAAAGGTGTCCGTCTAAAGTTGGAAGAAGTGGATTCGGAGCAACATGCCGAAAAACTCGTTGGCTGCAAAATATTTCTCCACCAAAGCATGCTCCCTGAACCTGACGAAGGAGAACTCTTCATCCACGAGATTATTGGAATGGACGTAGTCGACTCCTCACATGGAAACATCGGCATTCTCGACGGCGTAATCGAGGGTAAAGAACAAGATATACTCGTAGTTAAACACCCCTCCAATAAAGACATCTATATTCCCTGGATCAAGGATATTATCGTTAAAGAAATCAACACTGAAAACCGAACGATACTGACCGAATGTCCGGAGGGTCTTGTAGATATTTATTTGTAACTATCTAGTGTCTGTCTATAAAGTCCGAGAGCTTCGTTAGGCTCGGTTGAAAAAAAGGTCATCCCGACAAAGTCTTGTCGGGACTCACTGTTTTTCAACCTTCGCAAGCCTTGCTCTCGAACTTTCTA
>JBHYFA010000046.1:16000-23474 GCA_051859825.1 Schleiferiaceae bacterium | reverse complement strand
TGTTTCCAACCCCGAAGGGGTGCAACGATTGTAGAAAATGAAATGTATGGTTTCGTATGTTTCTAACCCCGAAGGGGTGCAACGATTGTAGAAAATGAAATGTATGGTTTCGTATGTTTCTAACCCCGAAGGGGTGCAACGATTGCAGAAAATGAAACGTATGTTTTCGCATGTTTCCAACCCCGAAGGGGTGCAACGATTGTAGAAAATGAAACGTATGGTTTCGCATGTTTCCAACCCCGAAGGGGTGGCATAATTTTTAAAAAAGCGTTTAATTATGCCACCCCTTCGGGGTTGTGGTTGACGTGATAGATGGTGTGTGCTATTCCAGCCAATCAAATAAATATTTCTCGTTGTATTCGATGTCATATTTTTTAAGTAAATCGAGGTATTCTTTACGAAAGTTCTTTGTTTTATGGTGTTCTTCCTGATTGGCGATGTACCGGTACACATTGTCTATTTGTGAATGGGCATAGGAAAAAGCTCCATATCCTTCTTGCCATGAGAATTTCTCTGTTAAATATTTCTGGTCGTTGATGAAATTGGATGAATTATTTTTAATGTCTCTAACCAAATCAGAAATTCTCATTGAAGGCTTTAAACCAACAAATACATGAACGTGATCAGCGACCCCGTTAACGATAATGGGTTTTTGATCTTTTCCCTTGATTATTCCAGCGATGTACTTGAAGACTTCGTCACGCCATGGTTTTTGAAGAAGGTTCTTTCTTCCTCGCACGGCAAAAACGTATTGGATGTAAATTTGTGAAAATGTACTTGGCATGATTAAATTTGTTTAAAATTATACACCCCAAAAGTAAGACAATATTTACAAATATTCAATATTAAATTTTATGTTGTGAAAATGAAATATGTTATTGACTCCCAAGGGGTGGTAGGATTGTAAAAATTTAACCATGATAATCATGTGTATCGTGAAACCCCAAAGGGGTGAAACGATTATAAAACCACGTGATTATGTGCAATGTGAAACCCCGAAGGGGTGAAACGATTATAAAACCAATACCACAATGCCCTCTGTTTCCGATTTCCTATTGATAAAATACAGGTGTTGATCGTTGAATGTGGCGGTTTGTGTTGCGACGGGTTTGGTCGGGAAGAAGATGTCGACGCCCATCAGAAAGGGCATCATGGCGAATGTGGGGATGGCGGTGAAATCGCTCTCGCGGTTGTTGTTGGCGTCGTATAAAAACCAGGCGATGTTGCTGCTGGAGGGCTTGGCCCACGCTTCGGTGCTGAGTTCCGTTTCGTTGATGCTTAGACGGTCTCTGCCGTGAATGATGGCCTGCTGAGAGGCGAAGATGGCCACGACGGACTGTGCATCATCACTGGGGATGCCGCTCAGTAACATCCCGGCCATGGAGCCCGCGCCGGGCAGGGTACGCAGGTAAATAAAGGGGTTGTCGGTGTAGAACGGCGTGCGGTAATAGTGGATGCTGCGGCTGCCTTCCTCTTTTGGGCTGACCACAAATTCGTAGGCGACGCCTTTCTTTGCCGTAAACGGTCCCCAATGTCCGTGGTCGTCCACCGTGAATTCGGCAGCAGGGGTTTCCTGTTGGCGTTCCCCGCTGTTGGTCCGTAGCGCATACACGGCCAGTTTGGCACCCGCTTGAATCTGGTTTTCTCCCAGACTTAAGACCTTGCCGGAGAGTTGGACGTGTTCGTTTTCCGCATGGGGCACGGTTAACCGCTGGGGTTTTTCTCCGGTGAAAAATGCAAACATCGCGGCAAAGGTTTCCTCGGAAGTGGCCACCTCGTAGTGGTCGTGCGCGCTCAGCCGCAGATTCTCCGCCCCGGGTATGTCGTTGCCCTTGACGATATAATCGCCATCGCTGTAGATGTTGAGGGTGCGGACTCTGTGTGAGGCAACACCCGGCAGCTCTTCCATGGGCCGACCGGCGAGGTGCACGTAGGCCTCGACCAGTTGCGCCCGGTTGCTGTCGGCCATAAAACTGTACGACAAGCCGGTACCGGCGGAATGTCCGGCCAAAAATATCTTATCCGCCCCGGTTTTCTCCAAAACCGCATCCACCATTTCAATCAGCGCCGACATGTTCCCTTGGCGCCCCACCGTATTCCAATCGAAGGTAAATATTCGGTCCATATCAAAGCCATTGGCGGCAAAGCGCAAGGCCTGCTGTTCGTACGTATCCCCCGAAGCCAGAAACCCGTGGATCATCACCAATGGATAATGCGTTTCCGTTTTTTCATTCGCATGTGTTGTTGAAGCCAACGCCAAGGATAGGCAGCAGAGCAGTAGGAGGTAGGTGGGGTGTTTCATGGGGTATTTAGTTCGTAATAGATATGATCATCATTCATCCCCGCAAAGTACAAAAACATTTTTTTATTACAGCATCATCACCCACTATTCCACCTCCCATGCTTTTCTTTGTATCAAAATTTTTAAAATGAAAGAAAGCATGATTCAATCTATTGGCGTAATGGCGACGAATGTTTGGGAAGAAATAAATCGGAAATGGCAGTTATGGGTAGGAGTGGGTTTGATTTTGAGTGTTTTACCAGCTGAGCTTTGGGCGCAGGATGCGGATAATCACACTCGATCTTGGCCGGAGCCTGCGGTTACGCAACATCGCATCAGTCTTGAAGGAAAACGCTATGATTATCGTGCAGAGGCAGGGCACCTGTTGCTCCACGATTCTAAAGGTAAAGTAACGGGTCGTATTTTTTACACTTCCTACACGGTGGAAAATGATGGGAAAAATAGACCCGTAACATTTGTGTTTAATGGTGGTCCGGGATCGAGTTCGGTGTGGCTGCACATGGGCGCTTTGGGGCCGAGAAGGGTGGTGATGGATGAAAATGGTTTGCCGCCTGCACCGCCCTATCAAGTGGTGGATAATGAATATTCTTGGTTAAACGAAACGGATCTGGTTTTCATCGACCCGATCGAAACGGGGTTCAGTAGGACGGAAGATGGACAGTCAAAATCGCTCTTTACCGGCGTATCGGAAGATGTTCAAAGCGTGGGCGACTTTATCCGTCATTACGTGAGCAAGCATAACCGCTGGGCATCACCAAAGTATTTGGCGGGAGAGAGTTATGGTACTACGCGGGCGGCCGGACTCTCCGGTTACTTGCAAGATCGTCACGGGATGTTTTTGAACGGCATCGTGCTTATTTCCGCGGTTCTGAATTTTCAAACCCTAGCCTTTAACGATGGCAACGATTTGCCTCACGCCTTGTTTTTGCCCTCTTTCGCTGCTACTGCATGGGCACACAACAAGGTTGATCGCAATCGTTTCCCCAATTTGAAAAATTTCCTCGAGGAGGTGGAGCAGTACGCCTTGGGTGTATATACACTCTTTCTCAATAAAGGAGATCGCTTGAGTATGGAAGAGCGCCGGGAATTAGGTAAACAACTTTCGATGTACACCGGATTATCGGAAGATTTTCTCGCAAGCCACCATTACCGCTTGAGTACTTGGATGTTTACCAAAGAACTGCTTCGCGATGAAGGTTATACCATCGGACGCTTCGATGCCTTGGTGAAAGGCAGAGATAAGAAATCGGCGGGTGACTCCTACGATTTCGATCCGAGCTACAACCTTTCCATTTTTGGACCTTATACCATGGCGATTAACGATCATCTTCGCAATCACCTAAACTTTCAATGGGATGAAACGGTGTACGAAATTCTCACCGGAAATGTTCGTCCGTGGAATTATGGCAGTGCACAAAACCGCTATTTGAATGTAGCGGAGACTCTGCGCGATGCCATTCACAAGAACAACGATCTTAAGGTGTTGATTTGCAGTGGATATTATGACTTGGCAACTCCCTATTTCGCTACGGACTATACGGTGGATCACATGTTTATTGCCCCCGAATTTCGCGATAATATCCAAACGCGCTATTACGAAGGCGGTCACATGATGTACAGCATTCCCAAGGAGTTGGAGCAATTTACCAAAGACGTACGCGCATTTTACAATGGGAATAGAAACAAAAAATAAATTCATTCAAGCCTTATACGCTGAATTGGAAGTTGTTGCTACGCCGGAACGCAAGGAAGCTTCGGCGCGGTATTTTCAAACGCAGCCCGGCGGCTATGGCGAAGGCGATTTGTTTTTTGGAGCTACCGTGCCCAACCAACGCAAGATAGCCAAACAATTTTCTCGCAGCATTACCGAGGAAGATCTTCATTTGGCTTTAGAAAATGCGTACCACGAAGTGCGTTTTATCGCCCTCATTATTTTGGTCGATTGGTATAAAAAGGCCAAAATGCCGAGTGAACGGCTTCATTATTACGAGCTTTTTCTTGCCAAAGCGCGAGAGGGATTTGTCAATAATTGGGATTTGATTGATACCACCACACCACATATCGTTGGGCACTATTGCTATCATTACGAAAGCGCGGATAATCTCTACGAAATTGCCAAGGAAGACAGTTTGTGGATGCAGCGCATAGCGGTTTTAGGTACGGCCTATTTTATCAAGCAGAAAGATTTTGTTCCCACGCTCTTCTTATCCGAGTATTTTCTTTCGCATCCACACCACCTTATGCACAAGGCTGCGGGCTGGATGTTGCGGGAAATGGGGAAGCGCTCGGAGGAAAGTCTCATCACATTTTTAGACGACCACCACGCCCACATGCCCCGCACCATGCTCAGGTATGCTATTGAGAAGCTGCCGGAGGAGGTGAGGCGGGGGTATTTGGGTTAAGGCAGAGGGCAGAGAGCAGAGGGCGGAGGGTTTCTAGAAATTCGGCTTCAATTGATATTTCTTGTAGAAGGAATCAATGACCTCGAAGACTTCATCGGCGGTATCGACTACGTGGAAAAGGTCAAGGTCTTCGGGGCTGATGTTTTTTTCTTCTAGCATGATGTTTTTCATCCAGTCAACCAATCCAGACCAGAAAGATCTTCCTACCAGTACGATGGGGAAACGGCCAATTTTATCGGTTTGAATGAGGGTGAGAGCTTCGAATAGTTCGTCCATTGTTCCAAAACCTCCGGGCATAACGATAAAACCTTGGGAGTATTTTACAAACATCACCTTGCGAACGAAGAAGTATTCAAAGTACAAATCCTTGTCCTCATCGATATACGGATTAGAACTTTGCTCGAAAGGCAAGTCGATGTTGAGTCCCACAGAAGTCCCATTATTGTTGTGCGCTCCACGGTTACCCGCTTCCATGATTCCCGGCCCACCGCCGGTAATAATCCCATATCCGCGTGAAGTGAGTTTTTCGGCAATTTCTACGGCTAATTGATAGTACTTATTGTCTTCCGGCGTACGAGCTGAACCAAAAATAGATACACACGGACCTATCCGGCTCATTTTCTCATATCCATCTACAAATTCCGACATGATTTTAAAAATAGCCCAAGAGTCGTTGGTTTTAATCTCGTTCCACGTCTTAGGCGCTAATACTTTGCGAATTTTATCTTCTGGAGGCATAATCAAATAATTTTTGTTCAAAGCTACATAGCATTTTCATTTATTGCAACAAAAAAACCGCTGCTTTTTCGGCAGCGGTTTTTATGCAATTTTAGTACTCTATGTTTAAAGTCTCATTACTGTAGGCTGACTTTTTTGGTCAAAACACCCGCATTAGTTTGAACCTTCAACAAATACGTTCCACGCGCAAGATGTCCTAATGAAATACTTGCGTTGCTGCTTTTTGATCCATCAATAACTTGAATGCGCTTTCCAGTAATATCCATTACTTCGATGTTACGGATGCTGGTGTGAACACCTGAAACCTCAATGTTCATAACATCGTTAGATGGGTTGGGGTAAATGCTTACCACCTTATCAATAGAAGTCGATGCTTCGTTGAGTTCACTTGATAGGTTAGCTACATCTAGTACTCTTTTGATTCTAGGAATGATGAAATCAAAAATGGTGTCGATGTATGCTTTGGATTGTGAAACGCTGTTAGGGTTGGTTTCATTCGCTCCGGCTGGATCTGCTGGATCCCACCAGTCCCAAGGGTTTGAATTTACCAAGAAAGGTGCGGCAGGGTTTGGTGGTGGAATATCAAAAGGAAGGATGTGGTGAATTCCAAATGGATTGAATTGTGGGTCGCGAGCCTGAAGACTTAGAGGGTCGTTCCAATCGAAATCCAGTACATTGAGATTTCCTAAAAGCGAAGCATTTCTAATAGCTGTGTAGCTGCCGGCAACCTCTACTACATTGAAGAACTGCTGTCCGATAGGCACACGTACCATGCCCGCAACGAAAGGAGCGAAAAAGTCTTGTACTACGTGTACGGATACCATTACTGGATCGCCTTTTTCCAACCAGCTTTCATCGCCAAGCGCACCTCCTAGGTTGATGGCCATAGCAAAATCTGAGCTGTAGCCAGGGTGATTAACAAAGTTTCTTCCTTCGCAAGAAGTGTCAACGCGAGGAAGACCAAGCGCAGTACTGTCGCCAGTAAAGCAAACTTGTCCGCCTAATCCCCACCAGTCACCGGCAACAGCAGTGTCAACATAAGGGTCTCCGGCACTTACAGGCTTGCCAAAAAGTCCGGTTGAACTCGCTTCTTCGTACTGGAATTTGTCAAAACCAGCAACTTCTTGGTACTTATCGAGCGTGGATGCGGCAAAGGTTATATATCCGCCAGAGCCTTGTCCCATAAGGATAATGCGCTCTTCGTTTACCCCTAGAGGGTTGCCAAATTCTGCAACGGTTCTGCGTAAGTAACGTACAAGTGAACGAGCATCTTGGGTTGCTTTATACACAGCTAAGAGGTTACTTCCACGTCGTTGGTCAAGGTCGGTAGCATTAGCCAACCACCCCACACGATACGAAGCAGAAATTGCTACAAAGCCTCTTTTAGCAAAGCGCTTACAAATTTCTACAGCCGCACTATCGGTTTTTTCACCTACCGGACCGGCAAGACCTTTAGGAAGGAAAGAGCCAGTATGGAAGTAAACAACAACAGGACGATTGCTTTCTGTGTCAACTGCCGGACTGGGCATATAGACATCCATAAAGTTGGGTAATAGCTGAGGGCCTCCAATAGATGCTGGGGCAAACTCCTGCCAGTTTAAACTATAGGCTTGATCGCTCATTTTCACAATGTCGGCATCCGTAAATATTTCATCTACGTAACGCGTTTGGGCTTGTAACACGCCGAAAGCGCATGCGAAAAGCCCAATGCTGAGTAACTTTTTCTTCATAATTAATAGTGGTATTAGATTTTGGTTCAAACATACAAATCAAACACGACTTGTACAACACATTGTTGAGAGCAAAATTGCACGCTATTTTTAGGTTGGGGGAAGTGGGTTTTTTTACGCGTTTTTTTCTCGCAAAGACGCAAAGACGCGAAGGGTTTGTTGTAGAGCTTTTAGTTCTCGCAAAGGCGCAAAGGCGCAGAGGGTTTGTTTTAGAGTTTTTAGTTCTCGCAAAGGCGCAAAGGCGCAGAGGGTTTGTTGTAGAGCTTTTAGTTCTCGCAAAGGCGCAAAGGCGCAAAGGGTTT
>JBHYFA010000046.1:0-15900 GCA_051859825.1 Schleiferiaceae bacterium | reverse complement strand
CGCAAAGGCGCAAAGGCGCGAAGGGTTTGTTGTAGAGCTTTTAGTTCTCGCAAAGACGTAAAGGCGCGAAGGGTTTGTTGTAGAGCTTTTAGTTCTCGCAAAGGCGCAAAGGCGCAAAGGGTTTGTTGTAGAGCTTTTAGTTCTCGCAAAGGCGCAAAGGCGCGAAGGGTTTGTTGTAGAGCTTTTAGTTCTCGCAAAGGCGCAAAGGCGCAAAGGGTTTGTTGTAGAGCTTTTAGTTCTCGCAAAGGCGCAAAGGCGCGAAGGGTTTGTTGTAGAGCTTTTAGTTCTCGCAAAGACGCAAAGGCGCGAAGGCGGATTTTTATTTCTTCAAATCCCAAAGCCAGCTCACGTACATGAGTCTTCCCACTCTGGGGCCGCCATATACTTGAAATGCCATGTTGTTGAGAATATTATTTCCTCCAAATTTTAACACGCTATTCCATTTAGGTAGAAGAATGCTTATCTGTGCATCAACCATATCGTAGGTGTCAATTGCTCCGGTAAACTGTGGTGAACCCTCAAAAATAAATCCTTCAATCCAACGATAATTTACAGCAAATCCTATTTTGGGTAGCTTGGTTTCGCCAATTGTAAACTCTAATTCAGAACCTATAATTCCTACATTAAATTTATGCTCCGGAGTATTGAAGGCGGGGATAATGGGGTCGTCACTATCGGAATTCAGTCGGTTCCAAGAATAGTTTCCGTTGAAGGTGTATTTATCCCAGAAATAAAAATTGTATCCAAATGAAAAGCCCTGCGTCGTTACCTGGTCGATGGCATTGGCCGCTACCCGATACACTTGCACACCTTGAAGTGGCAGACCTTGGGTGAGGTCGAAATCTATTTCCGCACCAATGTTAAATCCGATAAAGTCGCGATACCAACTATAATAGTAGTTCGCGTCTATAAATAGGTTTTTGAAAAGCGTAGTGCGAAATCCTCCCTCTACGGTTTGTACTCTCTCCGGACGTACGGGAGCTACATTATAGTATTCCCAAACGTGGTTCTGTCGGTCGGCTTGACTTTTCCCTAGGTATTCAGTTACGTTTTCCACCGGTACCAAAGAATCTTTTCCGTTGAGATTACCCAATAAGATTGCTCTTCCCACATTGTAATACAAAAACTGATCTTGCAAGGTAGGATTGCGAATGGCGGAAGAAGTACTGATGCGTACCGATGTGACATTGTTTACATTATACACTAGGGAAAAAGCAGGGGAGAAGTAGTATCCGAAATTTTCGTTTTTGTCCATCCTCACAGTGGCATTGAGCGAGAGCAGTTCGCCCATCAGTTTTTTGGTAGCTCCTGCATAAACTCCATATTCAAAATTGGAAATGCGAATTCCGGCCGTATCACTGAAAATGGAGCCATTGGAATTTGGTGCGTATAAGCGGGAGTTTCCACCAGCAGTTAGGTCGATGCGCTGTTTGGGGAAATTCCATTTGTACTCCCCATGAATATGATACAGAGCCGAGCGATCGAAAAAACGCGTACCGCCATCGGCAAATGTGGTCGTAGTGTAATGATTAAATAGAGAATCAAACAATGGTGTGCCGGGAATCAACTCACCTAAGCCCCCGGAATTGGCTGCGCTTCGAGCTACTTGATGGGCGTCTCTTAGGGCATCTACATTTATCCGTAAAAATTCTTCGTATTGCTGATTCCATAAGTCGCGCTCCGTATTTCTATTTGCTGTAGGCCAGCCGGGCATGTTCTGGGCATCAGTGCGACTAATGGGCCAATTGCTCTCATAGGCGGCCTGCCATGCTCGATCGGAAAAAACGGCTTCTTGCATTTTCAACGCCGTGAAGTAGGCATCGTAGGTATTGCCCGCGTCTTCATTGGTGGCGTAAGCACGAAGGAAGAATTTATCTTTTTTGCGCCATTCTAAGCGATTTTGAAAAAACATCAAATCTTTTAAACTGTAACGGTTATCTCCTTGATACACCGTAGTTCCATAACCGAAGTTGCTCGCATAAATGATTTCGCTCTTGTTTTTTAATCGATAATGAAAAGCTGCGGCTAATTTTAAATTTCGCGTATCGTAATCAACTAAATCAACCTCACGAATTCCGTCGCGATAAAAGCGTTCTAATCCGGGAAATGATATGCGTGAAGGGTTGGGAAATCCAATTTCGTCCCCGTAAATATTTACCGCATCAAAGCCTCCGGGGTTACTTGGACCGTCTAAACTCTCATCCGTGGGACCGTAATTGTCCGCCACCCAGTCGTCGGCTTCGAGGTAGTACGCATTTAATTTCCATGCAAAACGCTCTTCACCTTTGCGGTTTTTAATTACTTGGGCGTGTCTTACAGCAAATTCACGCAAACTCCGTTCGCCAACCTTTACCGAGGCCGAAGTTCCGCGAAATAAAAACGGATCTTTGGTAGTCATGGAAACGACACCGTTAAACGCACTCGGCCCGTAGAACGCACTCGAGGCACCGGCAATGATGTCCACATTTACAATATCCAACTCCGAAGCACCCACAAAATTACCCAACGAGAAGTTGAGTCCCGGTGCTTGATTATCTACCCCATCAATGATTTGCAGTGAGCGAACGGGCGAGGTGCTATTGAAGCCCCGCGTGTTGATGATTTTGAAACCAATACTCGCAGAGGTCAAATCAACGCCCTGTAAATTCCCTAAACTCTCGTAAAAACTCACCGAAGGAGTTTCGGAAATAGCCTTAACATCGAGCGCAACTACCGAAAGCGCACTTTCTCGCTGTTTCTGACTGAGGCGTTGTTCCACCACCGTTACCATGCCCAACTCAGATGCGTCGCCATCCATGTAAACTACCTCCTGCTTGCCGGCTTTCGTCGCAGTAAAGGTGGTGGTTTTCATCCCCAAATAACTCACTTCTACCGTTACCGGAAAATCTACACCTCTGAGCGTGAGTTCATAGTCGCCATCCACACCCGTGGAGGTTCCTATGGTTGTTCCTTTGATGACTACGTTGGCGCCTATAACGGGAAGATTATCGCGCTTATCTATGACCTTTCCGGTAATAATCTGGGCGTGAATTTGCCCAACGAATAAACAAATAATTCCGAGTAAAACGTGCTTCATGCAAATAATTATAATGTGTGTCGCGAAATAAATTCTGTAAATTGAATTTATAAACAATTCATTACAAAATGTGACATTTTAAAATGTAAGAAAGTTTTTGAAATGCTGTCTTCCTCCATATTTCATTGGTCAATGTTATAAAAACTTTTGCAATACCAAAGCAGTTTGGGATTTTTTTTTACGTTTTCCTTTTTAAGCCTAAACTCCATCGTAGTTTTGTCGTTTTACACTTAGTATGGAATTACCTCCTTGGATTGTTTACAGCATAGCCGGAGTGACGCTGGCATACCTCATTTATTTGAAAATCACCTTGAAGAAAAAGTCGGACGAATAGTATGGATTTTAAAATTGTTTCGGATTATTCGCCAACGGGTGATCAGCCTCGGGCTATTGAGCAACTGGCAACTGGCATTATAGAAGGTTCCCCACACCAAACGCTACTGGGGGTTACGGGCTCTGGTAAGACGTTTACCATCGCGAATGTGGTTGAAAAGGTACAGCGTCCTACCCTCGTTTTGAGTCATAATAAAACCCTTGCAGCCCAACTTTACGGGGAGTTTAAGCAGTTTTTTCCCCATAATGCGGTGGAGTATTTTGTGTCGTATTACGATTACTACCAACCGGAAGCCTACATCCCCACGTCAAATACCTACATCGAAAAGGATCTTTCCATCAATGAGGATATTGAAAAACTCCGACTGAGTACCACTTCATCGCTGTTGAGCGGACGACGGGATATCATTGTGGTGGCCTCCGTTTCCTGCCTTTACGGTATTGGTAATCCGGAAGAATTTCACAAGGGAATGATTGTTTTGGAAAAAGGACAAATCATTTCTCGCAATAAACTTCTGCATCTTTTTGTGAATAGTCTCTACGCACGAACAACCGGTGAATTTCAGCGTGGTTCTTTTCGCGTAAAGGGCGATACGGTGGATATTTTTCCTGCCTATGCCGATCGATTTATTCGCATTCATTTTTGGGGTGATGAGATTGAAGCCATTGAAGAATGGGATCCGGTGGAGCTGAGTATGGTGAATGCCTTGGATCAAATTCGCATTTATCCGGCTAATCTGTTTATGACCTCTCCCGATAATCTCCAACGAGCCATCCGGAATATTCAGGATGATTTGGAAATTCGCAAGGAGCAGTTTGTGAAAGAAAGACGTCTCCTCGAAGCCCGCCGATTGGAAGAACGTACCAATTTCGACCTCGAAATGATCAAGGAGCTGGGCTATTGTTCGGGAATTGAAAACTATTCACGCTATTTAGACGGACGTGCGCCCGGCACTCGACCCTTTTGTTTGCTCGATTATTTCCCCGAGGATTATTTGATGGTCATCGACGAAAGCCACGTGACCGTTTCGCAAGTGCGCGCGATGTACGGTGGCGATCGCAGTAGGAAGGAGAATCTGGTGGAGTACGGCTTTCGTTTGCCTGCCGCCATGGATAATCGTCCGCTGAAGTTTGAGGAGTTTGAATCGCTCATGAATCAAACCATTTACGTGAGTGCTACCCCGGCCGATTACGAACTGCAAAAATCTGAGGGCGTGGTGGTTGAGCAGCTAATTCGTCCTACGGGATTACTGGATCCGGTTATTGAAGTTCGTCCCAGCGCCAATCAGGTGGACGATTTGATGGCGGAAATCAATCTGCGGGTTGATAAAGACGAGCGCACTCTGGTTACTACCCTTACCAAGCGTATGGCGGAGGAGTTGACTAAGTATCTCACGCGCTACGGGGTTCGTTGTCGATACATTCACTCCGACGTGGATACCCTCGAACGTGTGGAAATCATGCGCGATTTACGGGTTGGACTCTTCGATGTGCTTATCGGTGTGAATCTACTTCGTGAAGGTTTGGATTTACCGGAAGTTTCTTTGGTAGCCATTCTCGATGCCGATAAAGAAGGTTTTTTACGTTCCGAACGCTCGCTGGTGCAAACGGTAGGTAGGGCTGCCCGACATTTGGAAGGCAAGGCCATCATGTACGCCGATAAGATTACCGCCAGTATGCAGCTCACCATCGACGAAACCAATAGGCGTAGGTTGGCTCAGGCCAATTACAACCAAGAGCACGGCATCACACCCAAAGCCCTCAACAAGCCAAAAACCTCCATCCTCGATCGCGCTGACGCCACCCCCCGCGATCGCATGAACAACATCATTCACACCAGCACCACTTTCGCCGCCGAAGGCAGAGAAAAATACCGCAGTCCGGAAGACATTCGCAAAGAAATCGAGCGCACCCGCAAAGAAATGGAAAAAGCCGCCAAATCCCTGGATTTTATCGAAGCTGCCAGGTTGCGGGACGTGTTGATTGAATTGGAGAAAGAAGCGTGATTTGACTTACTTAAAATTAAACGAAATCCCGGTGGTAATAAAAAAGAAGCTATTGAAAAAACGGTTGCCGTTGGGTTCAATGCTTAGAATATCGTCATTTTTATTGGGGTCAAAAGTATCAAATCGGGTACCATCAAGGGTTTCTTCAATGGGGAAGCTGATGCGTTTCCAAGTGTAAACCGGTAGGGCAGCTGTGCCGCGAACAAAGAAACAGAATTGCTTATAAATGGGGATGTGAAAATCCATAGACGCGATTGTGCCCACGTTATTCTGTGATAATCCAGCATCGTCCGGATTGTTTTCTAGATTAAAGCCAACACTATTAACCTGAATTCCAAGGTTGGCATTGAATCGAAAATTTGGGTTGTCAAACGGAGTGAGCTTCCAACTACGCCCAACGGATATTTCCGAGTTAAGGAAATTCAATTGCCTTGCTGTGTGTAAATTGATGCCAATATGAATCACGGTATTTTTCGACTTCCCAACGTAGCCATTTGCCCCAAAGAAGAATGAATGTAGATTAGCCGACCGCGACTCAATCAGTTCGTCTATGTCTTTGTAAATCAGTTCAGAAGCATCAAAAATCAGTCGAGTTTGGTTAAGGCTGTAGGGAGAAAACGTATATCCAATTTCGTAACGGGAAGTTACTCTCAAACTGTCTTTATCTTGATCATCATTTCTTGGGTCATCGGTAAAGTCGTAACGATTTTGGGCGTTCAATGCGCTGCCAAAGATTACGCTAAGAGCGATGATGAAGTAGTGTTTAATCATGGATTTTTATTTGGCTGGTAAAAATATAGCATATTTTGAGAATGCTAAAGCAATGCTTTTACAGACAGGCTATTTCATAGTTTAAAATCGGAAAGCAATACCTGTAGCTAGCATAAAGAAGTTGTTGAAAAATCTATTCCCATTAGGCTCAATGCTTTCAAATCTGTTTTGATGCGACGGATAGAGTGTGTGTACTGGTAGGGTGAAAAAACCGCGAATAAACAACTCAACATTATTAACTATAGGATACTGAATATCAGCCGATGCAACGGTGTTAATTGTCCATTGGGTGAAAAATAGGCTGTCATGTCCAATTTCAGGCTCATGGCCGAACATGCTGAAGCCGGCACCAATACAGGCTTTGAACTGAAAACCAGGCTTGTTATTGGGGTCTAATTCCCAGCGTTTGCCTAACGAAATAATGGTGTTTAACAAAAAGTTTTGTTCAGTAAAATTTATGTTATAACCTATGTGGAGAAACGTATTATTTGATTCCCATTGACCTAGGTGTAAGCCAATATACAAGGAGTGAATAATCAAGGATCTGGGGTTAATGCTTTCATTTATAAGTTCATTGTCGGCTGATGATAAGAACGAAATTTGTGTTTGGTTAATCGACGAGGGTAAAATGGCATAACCAAGTTCGATGGGGTTTTTCTTTAAGCTGTCTCTTTGTTCAATTGCCCGTGCGTGCTCATCGGTGGGATTCTCCGTTTCTAAAAAGTCATAACGATTTTGGGCGTGTAGCGTGGAGACGCTTAGAAAGGATAGGGTGAGAAAAAAGTAGTATTTGATCATGTTTTTTTTTTTAAATGGTAAAAGTAATAAAATAAATACGAACAAAGTAAAATTTAATAATACTGTTCAGTTTTTTTTACTAACTTAGCCCACATATTCCTCTTAACACCTTCACTGCTATGCAAAAAAATATTCTTTACCTCGTTTTTTGGTTGCTTTCCGCAGCTGTTATGGCGCAGCCCGTGGCCTATTATCACGCTGAAAATATGACGAGTCCAAGTGATGTGCTGCGTTTTGATGATAAGATTTGGCTGGCTACTCATCAAGGAATTTCATATTTTGAGATGGATGGGAGTACGTATCAGACTTTATTTCCAAACCTTCAAGCCAACTGCTTCGCTTCTCATAATGATATTTTATGGGTAGGAGCGAACAATAGTCTTGGGCACTATGATGGAACGCAATGGAATTTTATTTCGAGTAACCTGCCTCTGCCTTTCGTTAATATTACGCAAATTGCCTTTGATCAAGATGGACTTATGTGGCTGGTGATTAGTGGAGCACTTTTTACGTATGAAAATGGCCAGTTTGTAAATCAAAACCAACAGGCAGAATTACTGCGTATTAAAGGAAATGATATTTACATCACCACTGCTGCCACTACAGAAATTGGAAAGGTGAGAAAAGCGGGGCAATGGGAAAATTTACCTCAAGCAGCTTCAACATTTGCTAACAATCCTCATGATTTGCAAATCGACGATGCGGGAGTGGTATGGCTTAGTAGGAGTCTATTAGGGTATATTGAAAACGATAGTGCTATTTTTATTCAAAGCAGCCCTATCGGATCACGAATAGGTGTATATCAAGATTTTGTGGTAAGCCATCGAAGAAATGACATTCAGCTGATTGATAAGTCTTTACAAACTATACGCCTTCCTTCATTACTCAATCTTGGGCAAAATGGTGTGGTAAAAATGTTTTACAAGCAAGGCCAGTTTTTTGGTCTCGTCAATATTACTGGGCTTAAATTCTTCCTAATCGAGTGGTTTCCGGAAGTAGCTTTGGACACGGCGAATACCAATCAAGAAATCCGATTCAATGATTTTCGTTTAGGTTTAGGTTCTTTAGGCTCTTTAGGAAGTGGAGTGGAAACCTACTTTCAACAACCTGATTCAAATTTTATTCAACCTATCTTAAGTCAAATACCGTGGATTTCAGCTATTCAGGATAACGAAATTAGAGCTTCAAGTGAGTTTAGGTTTAGAAGTGATAATATAGTGTATTCTACCGGGCCGATTTCTACTCGTTATGATTCATCGTACGTGGCTAAGTACTCACGTGTGTGGAAGGTTAGCCGTGAAGAAATTGAAAGACATAAACGAAGATATAGTAGAAATTTTTACCAAGCGCCACACGGAATAGCCCGTTGGCCAGGAAACGGTAACGTTCAAAACGGTGAAGCCCCAATCATTGCTCCATTTTTTGATAGAAATGGCAATGGTATTTACGAGCCTCATCTTGGAGATTACCCGGAAATATTAGGCGACGAAATGATCTATGCTATTGTAAACGATCATCGTGCGCAACGCAATGAAGAAAATAATCGATCACTTGGAGCGGAAATTCACGTGATGTTGTTCAAGTTTGACGAAGCTACTCATCCAGATTTGGCAAACTCAATGTTTTGTCGCTACGCTATTTTTAACCGATCTTCTTCAGATTGGGATAGTACGGCTTTTACCGCTTTTGGAGATGTAGGGACAGGCCATAGCAATTTTCTCTTCGGTTCAGACAGTATTGAAGAATATTTCTTTCATCAATCTGACCCCGCTAATACTAATGATGTATTCACCATGACGGGAGGCTTCCTCAATCAAACTATGTCTGGGATGATGTATAGCGCTCCAGTTCAGTTTTGGCTTCCACTAACACCCCCTCAGATTACTTGGGTTTTTAATGTAGGTCACAATTATGTTCCCTTTGGACATCAATTGGGGATTTTTAGTGTAGTTACTCCTCCGGATGTTTATAAAGGTACGGGTAGCTATTCGCCATTTGCTCCTAATCCACCAGACACAATTATTTTAACTACATGGGCGTTTAACCGTGCTAGAAATTGGGTTTTTCCCCTCGTTGAAAGCTTTGAAGATAGACATATTCAAAGATATTCTAATACTTATTTAGGTACTGTACCTGCGGGTGAGTCGGTGTGCGTGGATATGGTGTTTAATTTTTCTACGTCTATCACACCCGATTTGAGTTTTGATGTAGTGGATGACTTGGTGAACAACTTGCAAGATGCGCGTGCATTCTACCAAGATGAAGATTTCAGCTGCCTGCATCAGGTATTATCTGTGGAGGATTTCGAGGCCAATCTTGGTGATTTTAAACTTTTCCCCAACCCCATTCAAAGAGGAAACTCAATCATCCTTCAAGATTACATCGACCGCGAATTTGAAGTGCAGATTTTCACTTCTACCGGACAAAGCATTAAGCCGGAAACCACGCGCATTGGCTTAGAAACCCACATTGAGATTTCATCCAATCTTTCACCGGGTATCTATTTTCTGCGATTGCAAGACGCTTCGGGCGGTGAAGGTTTAGTTAGGAAGATTTTAGTTGTGGAGTAGGGCTAGAAATGCTAG
This sequence comes from Schleiferiaceae bacterium, assembly GCA_051859825.1. Taxonomy (GTDB): domain Bacteria; phylum Bacteroidota; class Bacteroidia; order Flavobacteriales; family Schleiferiaceae; genus CSBr16-58. Next base: position 6,331 of record JBHYFA010000046.1, on the reverse strand, counting down.
TTTTCGATTCTACTTAGAGTCTGTCCATAAAGTCATAGTGGCTAGGCTAGAAAGTTCAAGAGTAGCCACTTGTACTTTATGGACAGACTTTACTTAACACTTGAAATAAGGGCTTAATAATAATATTAATAAATGCGATTTTCATCTTGCCACTCAGCTTATAAGCAGCTTGAACCACATTAAAAAATTAGCCGTAAATACCACGTTTATGCTTCACAAGTTTAAAATTCTACTATCGATTTTTATTATAGTGATATCGACAAATTTATTTTCGCAAATAGACGACTACGTAATAGAGGAACGATCATGTATAACTATTGGAATTCTTAAAGGAGGAGGCTCAATTTTAGGTGCTGATATGGAGTTTTTAATCAGTGATAGGTTCGGAGCCCAAGTGGGTTTTGGTTTAGTTGGTTTTGGTGGAGGTCTAAATTATCATTTTGAACCTTCCATACGCAGCTCATTTGTGTCTTTACAATATTGGAATCAAGGTACAGGTGTTTCGTTCGCTCAAAACCTTATTGGTCCAAGTTTTGTCCATCGTTCAAGTAAATGGTTTACGGCACAGATTGGTTTAGGTTATGTTATTAGCCAAACTCCGGCGTTTCAGAGGCTGTTTGATACAAACACTCCTGTTATTTTTACTTACTCAATTGGGGTTTACCTTCCAATGTAGATGCTAGATATTCTTCTGTAAAACCTAAATCACCGCGCCTCCACTTCCCGACCTGCATTGAAGCTTTCAAACTGCTTGAAATACATGGATCCGAATCGTGCTGGATTGACATAAAATTTTCCGGCAAAGCGCACCTCTAACGGAATCGTGAATTTGTGTTTTCCCGGCGATAGGTTTTCAAAATAAAGCACGCAACGATCGCGGAAGTCTTCGCGGTGGGTTGCGTAAGTTGGGAATTGGCGTGTAGCGTACGTGCAGCCCGCAGGAATAGGCGCTTCCACCATGAGATAATTGGCACGCTCGTCAACCTCAATTTCAATTTGCATCTCAATGATTTGTCCTACGCCTAACTGCTCTACCGGCTGGTTATTTTCTAAAAACCAGGTGCTAATCCTCATTTTCTCGTGCTCTTTATCCGGCGACTCCTCAAAACTGGTTTGATAGTAATTGACAAATAAGGGGGCGCTGCCTACACGAATGTCAAATTCTATTTCCTCTCCGGTAGAAAATTCACCACTAAACGGGAGCGGCTTTTCTACCCCTTTATAACGCACGGAAGCGGTATCGCTGTCTTGGAATGGCGAATCGTAGTACTGCTTGAGAAGCCAACTGAAATCAGATGAAACAACGGTGTTGAAAAAGTACCGTCCTCTTCGCTGACTCAATATCCAACTCAGCGATTTCATCCGGTCGTTCATGGGTGCATTTTGTAAATTCAGTAGCTCCTGCGCAAGGATATTCAATTTAGTATTTCCGAAAAATGGCTGGGGTAGGGTATCGTGAACCGACCAGTAAATTTGTCCGTAGATATTGGTTTTGCTGTAGCTCAAAGGGTTTTCAAGCTCTACCTCGGCTTCACTTAATGCAGCAATAATAGAACGGAGGATCTTGAAGTATTCATTTTCATCTTCCGTGAGTTCAATGATAGCTTCGTAGGGTAAAACGGCCCCGATGCGAGCTCCTAATAAAGTGATTTCAAGACTGTCTTTGCGACTATCCGCTACCTGAAAATACCAATTGGAAATATTTTCTTTGATTTTACCGAGCATTTTTTCCATTGTTGTATTTTCATAGCCCGTTGCTTGCAGACGATGTAAACGCGCACCTATTTCCAAAGCCATATTGAGGTTGAAAAAAACGTCGTCTTCCAATTTGCCCCACCATTGCCATCCGCCATTTTTTCCCTGATTTTTTGCTAAATCAGATAATAGCTTCTCAAACTCCTTTCTTTGTTTGCGCTTGAAATTTTCTACCCCTAGAATACTCATAGCTAAAAGTTTGGACGCCATTTGCTCATTGCATTGATGCGCATAGCTGGCGAGATAAACAACCTCATTTTCTAAAATATCCGCCGTGCCTTCATTGATTTGCAGACTAAAAGTAGATTGCCCTCCGGGTTGCTTTAGTGTTAAAATGGTATCGCTAAGACTCACAAAGCCTTCACCGGTGTGCACCTCGGCACCTCGTGGATATACCGGGAAACTCCGCTTTTCTCCATCCTCATAGCCGTTTATCAATCGTAAGCCGAAAAAGGTTTCTGCGCTATCGGAATTGTCATTGGCATAAATCCACTCCTTTGAATCGTGGAAACGCTGTATGTACTTTTCGGTTTTGAGGGTGTCTGATGCGTTGGTGAGCCACATAACATCGCCCTTGTAGCGCTCGCCGGTGAGATTTTGAATATTACCACGCAACAAAATGCTGTCGCCGGCAATGGCAAAACGCGGAGTAAACAATCGGGCTTGAAGGGGTTTGAAGGCTTTGGTGTAAACCGTTGTTTGCCCGGTATTCAGTTTTTCATCCATTGCGAGAATGTGGGTGCGCCAAGTAGTAATGTCATCGGGTAATTGATACCTAAATGATACCTCTCCGTCTCCATTGGTTTCGAGATTGGGCTGCCAGATAGCCGCATCGGAAAAATTAGAGCGCATGCCCGAGGCTTCAAAATCTAAGGCTAAGGGTGACATTTGGGGTGGGGTACTTGGTTTGTCATCATCGCCAAATTGTCCGGGGAGTCCACCTATTTCTATTTGCGAAATCGAGGCTTGCGGTAATGATAAATCCCCCCGAACTTTCACCCCGTCAATAAAATACACGCCCGCACTTTGGGCTGCAATTGGACTTATGTCTCTTACCGCCATTGATTCCACCTCTCTCGCGGTGACCGTGGTTTTTGCTTCTGTGGTAACGAGCGGCTTTTCATAGTTCATTATCATTACTTCTGCTAAAGCCGTTGCATCTTCGCGTAATTTGAAATTTACTATGCTTCTTTGTGTAACCATCACATCCTTCATCAACACTGTATTAAATCCTATAAACGAAGTTTTAATATCGTATAAGCCTTCATCTGGTACCCCCAATCGATATGCGCCGTCAATATCCGCATCAACAACAGATACCAGCTCCCCGTTGCGATAAGCGGAAATGGTTGCAAAGCCAATGGGTTTGCCTTCTTCATCCACTACCTTTCCAATGAGTAAAACGTTGAAGTTTGATTGATCTCTAGTGGATTGTTGATAGCCAATTTGTTCAGAACTTATTTCCATGTTAAATTCTGAGTTGTCAAATTGCAATAAATCATTAATTTGATCTACAAATTCATCCCCCTTTGGCATGAAAGGAGTTAAGCCCACCATGGTATTCAAACCTTCTGTAAGTCGGGTTTCTGCCTTGTAAACTTTTATTCTTCCATGGCTAAACTTCAATGCGTAGATGGTGTATTTTCCGGCTTTTAACTTTCGGCTGGAGAAATTATTTGCAATTATATTGATTCGATTGTCATGCTCATCATCATGGGGAATAATGATTACATAATCGACAAAATTTCTCTTAATTTGATCGTCATCAACCAGATAAATATGCAATCCAGCACTGCCAATTTCTAAACTGGGATTAGGTCTTTTAACGGATATTTCTTGTAGTTTTCGCTGTAAAGGATGAACGTACACACTCCTGAAAAACAAAGTGGAATCTCGTTGGTGATCATACACTTCAAAGGGTTTTACACTACTGCCAAAACGTATGGGGTGCTGGTTGATTGGTACGCTGCTTATGAGACTATTTGGTTCCAGGAAAATTACCCTATCGTTAAAGTTGATTTTGTAATCATGTCCGGCTACAAAGGTCATTCGTAAAGAGTCTCTCTGTCGATTAAACAACGTAATACGTTCATTACGGAAGGGACCATAGATTGCCGGAGTTCGATAGTTTGGAATGAATCGAGATGCGCTGCTGATGGCAACCCCTGTAGTTTGCATTTGTAAATAGCTCGATGCAAGCAGTTTTTTTTCGCTTGGTGATAATGGCTTAGGCTTTGGAGGGCGCCATGCCTCAAAGGAAACAACGGTTTTGTAACCTTGTATTGTTGGGACGCTTAGAAGATATTCATTGTCGTAGAGGCGAACTTTTACCAGATTTTTTTCTCTGGCCGCTATTGGAAAACTATAGGCGGCATATTCAGCTCGATAGAAATAGTGAGGAACGCCATTTACCGAAAAATAAATGGGTTTTTCGAATCGACCTTGTCTTACAGGAAAAACCGCCATTTGCGGTGTAGCCAAGCTATCTTCAAGGGGAATGAAATGGTAATCCTTACTGTTGGGATTTAATAGCAAGTCATAGTAGAGTTTGCCATGAAGATTAAACTTTTCCGCCCATTCTGGGGAAATGGGGGAGTAGTGGGTGAATGAAGGGTGATCGTCTTGGACAAAAATCTGCGCACTCTTTTGATTTTCGGGAGCGGTATAGCCGTAATAACCTAAACTAGGTGTATAATCAATTCGGTAGTGATTGGAAAAGCTGACCACGGTCACGTCCACATTTTCCATTGCTTGTGTGTTTCGGTAGTTGCTTATATTGATTTTCGCAGTGTCTGATTTTCCGGGTAAACTCACCTCAGGGAAATTGTGACTGATGTGCAACGTTTTATCCTTTTGCCTAAAACTGTGAAGCTCCTGCACCAAATTGCCGCGATTGATGTACGTCAGATCTAAATAAACTACCTGATAGGGCTTGATTTCAAAATACAATGTAGTATCGGAGGAAAACCGAAAGGATGAATGTTCCTTTTTGCCAATTTGAAAAAATGCTGTGGCGTCCATTTTATATGGGTTTTCCAGCTTTATCTCCAAGCCATTTTCGGTTTGTGTAGCAGTATGCTGTATAGGATTTTGGATGAGGGTATTGGTGTAGTTTCTCTCAAATTGCTGGTATATTACCCGGTAGGATTTGGCCATTGGGTCGCTGGGAAAGCAGTAGGGGAGAAGGATGGTGTCGCGAATAGTGATATTGTTGTAGGTAGTTTCCATAATGGCAAGCGCGGTATCACCAGTATGGAGAAATGCGCACATATTTTCAAAGCGCCTCTCCATTGCCAAAGGATTAGACTGAAGAAGTCGTCTAATCTTCATCGTGCGAATCACGATTTCGCCATCGGGTAATTCGGTTCGAACACGTACTGTAATGGAATAATCTACGGGAAAATCAAAAAGACTGTCGTGGAGGTGTAGGCTGCTAACTCCATTGTAATCAGCGGGTATAGTTCCAAATGCTAGGGTGTCAGGAAAGCTAAAGTTAATGTGTTTTTCAGGGATATTTAAACAGCACATCAAAACTGAAAAAGTGCTTTTTGCTCCGGCTATGGGGTTTCCTACACCGTCTTTAGTTTCTAGAACCAAGGTGAGATCGTCGCCCGGATAAAGGCTGTTTTTGTCCGCCGTTAGGTTTACTTCATTTTCACGAAGCTGATAGTCTTCAATTTCAAAATGGGAAATCCAATTTTTCGAAGATTGTGGAATACGTTCATTTTTTGGCTTGTGATAGATTTTTATTTGATAAAGTTGGTTGGAGGGCAAGGTGTCGCCCAGAACTGTTTGAAATTCATATACGCCTCGCCGAATGGGAGAGAGATTATTAACGAGCGTTATTTCCCTATAGCGAGAACGAATGAAATCCGTGCCGTAGGCAGGCTGTATAACAATGCTTATTGGCTCATCTAAAAATGAATCATATTCTCCAAATAACAGTGCCTTGATTTTTAATGTGTCGCCATGTCTATAAACGGGTTGGCTCGCAACAACAAAGCCCTTATTGGGAGGAGGGATGGTATTTCTTCTACTATAGTCATCGTAATAATCAGAATAATTTCGTTGGTATTTTACCAACCATTGATGATGGATGCTATCCTCTCGAAGTCTAAGCGTTCGATTTGAATTTAGAATGGGTATTCGGTATGCATTGATTTCGTCATTGTGCCAAACCGACAACCATCTCTTCATAGTTGGCGAAACACGAGGGGCAGGGTTACCAAATTCATCGTTAAAAAATACAAAGGCTTGCTTTCCTACAAACGCGTGCTGCGCATAAAATATCGGACGTACAAACCCATCGATCACTAAATTATCGTTACTGATGCTTACAAGAACGTAATTTCCCGGCTCAAATTCTGGCGATTTTAATATGGCATCTAACTCAGCCCGATTATCAAACCACTGGAAGGATTTGCTCAAATACGGCTCTTCCAACATTAATTCGGGCTTATCCAAAACCCGCTGAAATTCACTATACGTAAGTTTTACCAACGCCAATTTATCCCAAGGCTGATTGCCATAGGCGGCGAACGAAAATAATAGGAGGAATAGAAGATTTCTCATGCAC